>NZ_JBJLRD010000018.1:0-80813 GCF_050871305.1 Kineococcus gypseus
GCACCGCCGGCGGGGAGGTCGTCCTGGTCTCCTCCGGCGCCATCGCCGCGGGCCTGGCGCCGCGGGGCATGCCCCGGCGCCCGCGCGACCTGGCCAGCCAGCAGGCCGCCGCCAGCGTGGGCCAGGGCCTGCTGCTGGCCGAGTACGCGCGCGGCGTCGCGCGCGGGGGCCGGGGGGGGGGGGGGTGGGGGGGGGGGGGGGGCGCGCCGGGGGGGGGGGGCCGCCGCGGGGCCGCCCCCCCCCCCCCGCCCCGCGCACCCGCCCCGGGCGCCCGCTCAGGAGCGGACCGCCTCCACGGGCTCGTCCGCCGGCAGGCTCGGGGCCCCGCGGCCCGCGCGCACGTTCAGCGCGAGGACCACCGCCCCGACGGCGAGCCAGGCGATGCCGCCGACCTTGGCGGCCGCGTCGGCGTTGACGAGCACGTACCCGATGACGAGGAACCCCAGCACCGGGACGACCAGGTGCAGGAGGTAGTTGCGCGAACGTCCCCGCACCAGGTGGTGGACGACCACCGAGACGTGCAGCAGGCAGAAGCCGGACAGGGCGCCGAAGTTCACCAGCGACGAGATCAGCCCGATCTGCCCGACGAAGAACAGCACGAGGACCAGGGTCAGCCCGGTGACGACGAGGATCGCCGCCACGGGCACCTGCCGGGCGCCGATCCGCGACAGGAACGCGGGCAGCTGGCGGTCGCGGCTCATGGAGAACAGCAGGCGCGAGGTGGCGGCCTGTGCGGCCATGGCGTTGGCGATGCCCACGGCCACGACGTTGACGACGAGGAAGGCGGTCTTCCAGCCGGGGCTCGACGCCGCCTCGACGAGGTCGAAGAACGCGTTGCCGGCGGTGTCGCCGAAGGACTCCCGCCCCGCCGCGAGCAGGCTGGCCAGCCAGGTCTGGACGACGAAGAGGAACGCGACGACGAACAGGGCGATGAGCATTGCCCGCCCGGCCGGGTTCCTGCGCCCGGTGGTCTCCTCCGCCAGGGTCGAGATGCCGTCGAAGCCGAGGAAGCTGAGCACCGCGATGGACAGCGCCGAGGCGATGAGCGGGCCGCTGACCTCCGAGGAGTTCCAGAACGGCGTCGCGCCCCACTCGGCGCCGGGGATCGTGCCGCCGTTCAGCGCGGTCGCGGCGATGACCACGAAGGCGACGACGAAGACGATCTCGACGGCCAGGAACACCCGGTTGGCCAGCTTGAGGGAGCTGATGCCGAGCAGGTTCACGACGGTGTTGAGCGCCACGAACACCAGCGCCCACACCCACCGCGGGCTGCCGGGGAAGATGCCGACCATCGACTCGGCGGCGAAGACGTAGAGCAGCGTCGGGATGAGCAGGTAGTCCAGCAGGATCGTCCAGCCGGCGAAGAAGCCCAGCACGGGGTGGACCCCGCGGCCGACGTAGGAGAACACCGAGCCCGCCAGGGGGAACGCCTTGGCCATCTGCCCGTAGGCGAGCGCGGTGAACACCATCGCCACCAGGCCGATGAGGTAGACCAGGGGCACCATCCCGCCGGCGCTGTCGTAGACGGTCCCGAAGATCGCCCACGGGGCGATGGGGACCATGAAGACCAGGCCGTAGACGAGCAGGTCGGCGGTGGAGACGGAGCGCTTGAGCTCCTGCTGGTAGCCGAAGGACTCCAGGGTGCGCTGCTGGTCGCTCATCGCGGTCCTCCGGGGGTGTCGTCGTGGCGGGCGAGGAAAGCCGCGACGACCGCGCGGAACTCCTCGGGCCGCTCGAGGTGGCTGCAGTGGCTGGCGTCGGGGACGACGTGGCTGGTGACGTCGGGGATCCGCTCGACGAACGGGGCCCAGGTGGCGGGGGTGGCCTCGTCGAACTCCCCGGCGACGACGAGGGTGGGCACCGCGACCGCGGGCAGGCGGTCGACGATGCTCCAGTCGCGCAGGGAGCCCACGACGTGGAACTCGTTGGGCCCGTTCATGGTGTGGTAGACGGTCGGGTCCGCCTCCAGCTGGGCCTCGGTCGCGGCGAAGTCGGGGTGGACCGGGGTCGTCCGGCAGACGTGGCGGGCGTAGAAGACCCGGGTCGCGGCCAGGTACTCGGGGTCGGTCGTCGTGCCGGCGGCCTCGTGGCGCTCCAGCGCCTCGCGGACGTCGGCGGGCAGTTCGGCCCGCAGCTGCGCGGCGCCCTCCACCCACAGCGCCATCGACGCCGGGGAGTTGCAGATGGCCAGCGAGACCAGGGACGCCGGACCGCGCACGGCGATCTCGGCGCCCAGCATCCCGCCCCAGGACTGGCCCAGGACGTGGCAGCGCTCGATCCCCAGGCCGGCGAGGACGGCGTGGAACTCGTCGACGAACAGCTGCGGGGTCCAGAAACCGGCCGGCGCGTCGGGCAGGTGGGTGCTGCGCCCGCACCCGAGCTGGTCGTAGTGGACGACGGTGCGCCCGGTCTCCTCGGCCAGGGCGGCGAGGTTGGCGACGTAGTCGTGGGCCATGCCCGGTCCGCCGTGCAGGACGACGAGCGGCAGGGCGCCGGGGCGGGGGTCGGTGGGGGTGGTGACCCGCACCCAGGTCTCGTGGCCCAGGAAGGGCAGGGTTCGGGACTCGACGGTGGTCGCGACGGGCATGGCGAGAGCATGCTCAGGCGAAAGGTCCTGCACAAGACCATTGCACCGGAGTTAACCTCTGGGAAACGACGGGAGGGTGGCGGGATGACGCGGACGCAGGTCGCGAGGGCACGGGCTGCAACGCCCGCCGGTCCCGACAGCCCCCGCGTGGCCGCGGTGCTCGAACGCCTCGTGACGGCCATCGCCACCGGGCAGTACCTGCCCGGCTCCCGGCTGCCCCCCGAGCGCGACCTCGCCGCCGCCCTCGGCGCGGGGCGCACGACGGTCCGCGCGGCGCTGGAGCACCTGGCCCGGCGCGGGCTCATCGAGACCCGCCGCGGCCGCACCGGGGGTTCCTTCGTGCTCCAGCAGTGGCCGGAGTCCTCCACCGCGATCGTCGGGCGCACCCTGTCGGCGAGCTACGCGCAGCTGCGCGACCTGTGCGAGGCCGTCGCTCGCCTGCACGGGGCCGTCTGCCGGGCCGCGGCCGAGCGCCGTTCCCCCGCCGACCTGGCGCGCATCCGGGACGCGCTCGACGCCTACGCCGGGGCGGACTCCGGCCTGGCCTCCCAGCAGGCCGACAGCGCCCTGCACCTGGCGATCGTCGACGCCGCGCACAACGACACCCTCCGGCGGGTGCTGGCCGACCTCGAGGGCCGGCTCAGCATCGGCGCCCCCGCGCACCTGTGGGGGGCGCCGGAGGGCATGCGGGCCATGGAGGTCCGGGCGCTGCGCGAGCACCGCGAACTCGTCGGCGCGATCGCCGGGCGCCGGGAGGACGACGCCGAGCGGATCGCCCGGGCCCACGCCGCCATCGACCTGGAACTGCTGACCGCGGCCCTGGCCCGCACCGGCTCCCCGCCCGCCACCGCGCGCTGACCGCGCACCCGGCCGCGGCCGCGACCCCCGCCCGGCGCACCGCAGCCCCGGTCCCGACCCGGGACCGGGGCTGCGGTGCGCCGGGCGGGCGCCGGTCAGGCGGGCAGGCCGGACGTGGCCAGCCAGGAGCGCACCACCGGGACGTCCACGCGCTGGTACCCGCCGAGGTAGCGGCAGTTGTCGGTGTAGCCGTAGCTGGTGACGGCCACGAGCGCCCCGCCGAGGAAGACGGGCCCGCCGGAGTCGCCGAAGCAGGTTCCGCCGCCGCCGCGGGTGTCGTTCGGGTTGCCGTTGAGCTGCAGGATCTGCGGGGTCAGCTTCTGGCCGGGCGAGGTGGTGTAGCGGCGCAGCAGCGGGTAGCTCATCGGCTGGGGCTTCTGCGGCCCGCTCTCCGGCTTGCGCACCTCGGTGCCGTAGCCGACGACCTCGAAGAGCGTCTTGGCCAGCACCGGCTGCGCGTAGCGGTCCAGGGTGCCGGTGGCGGCCAGGGGCGCCGGGGCGATCCCGGTGACCGGCCGGTCCAGCACGACGACGCCGACGTCGTTCCAGTTGTCGGTGTCGGTGAAGTCCGAGTACGCCGGGTGCGTGGCCGCGGTGCCGGACAGGTACCCGGCCGCCTCCAGCTCCGCGCGCGTGTAGCCCGCCGCGGGGTCGGCGGCGACCGGCAGCGGGCTCGGCGGGGCCTCGGCGATCGAGGTCTCGAAGGTCACCGCGGTGCGCCCGACGGTGCCCGCCGTGCAGTGCGCCGCGGTGAGCAGGACGGTCGGCGAGACCAGCGTGGCCGAGCAGCGGTAGCGGCCGGTGCCGTCGTGGAACACGATCAGGGCGACGTTCGGGTGGCGCTGCCCGTCGGGCCGGCCGCCGGTGACGGCGCCGGCGGGCGCCGCGGTGACCAGGGCGGTGAGCGCGGCGAGCACGGCCGCGACGAGGGTGGAGCGGACTCTCACGTGAACCTCCGGAGGAGCGGACCCGGGTGGTCCGGTCCCCGGACCCTAGGCGGCCCGCGCCGCCCGCGCGGGCGGTTCCGGCCGGTCCGCCGGCGTCCTCAGTCCTCGAAGGTGTTGAGCATGCTGTGCGCGGCCCGCTCGAGGTAGTCCCACAGCAGGCCGTGCTGCGCCGGCGGCAGGCCCAGGGAGTCCACCGCCTCGCGCATGTGGGTCAGCCAGCGGTCGCGGGCGTCGGGGTTGACCTTGAAGGGGGCGTGGCGCATGCGCAGGCGCGGGTGCCCGCGCTGCTCGGAGTAGGTGGTGGGCCCGCCCCAGTACTGCTCCAGGAACGTGCGCAGGCGCACCTTCGCGGCGTCGAGGTCCGCCTCGGGGTACATCGGGCGCAGGACCTCGTCGCGGGCGACGCCGTCGTAGAAGGCGTCCGTCAGCCGCACGAACGTCCCGTGGCCGCCGACCTCGTCGTAGAAGGAGCGGGTGCCGCCGCCGGGACCGGCGGGCGTGCGCCCGAGGAGGTTCTGGGGGCGGGCGAGGGGCTGCTCGGGGCTCACGCCACCAGTGTCGCCCCCGCGCCGGCGCGGCGCGCCGCCGCCTCCGCGGCCCGGCGCACGTTGCGCTGCATGCCGCCGAAGACGACGTCGTGGAAGGGGCTGACCGCCGCCCAGTACGCCTGCCCGGCCAGGCCCTTGGGGTGGAACAGGGCCCGCTGGCGGAAGAGGGTGCGCCCCACCGGGTCGGTCTCCACGCGCAGGTCCAGCCACGCCAGGCCCGGCAGGCGCATCTCCGCGCGCAGGCGCAGCAGGTGGTCCTCCTCGCGCTCCTCCACGCGCCACCAGTCCACCGCGTCGCCGACCACCAGGCGGTTCGGGTCGCGCCGGCCGCGGCGCAGGCCCGGGCCGCCGGAGAAGCGGTCCATGACCCCGCGCACCGCCCACGCCATCGGCCAGGAGTACCAGCCGCTCTCGCCGCCGATGCCCTCCAGCACCCGCCACAGCACGTGCGGGGGGGCGTCGACGACGGTGGTGCGCTCGTCGACGTAGAGGTTGCCTCCGGCCCAGCCCGGGTCGGAGGGCAGGGGGTCGCTGGGCGCGCCGGGGGGCGCCGCCGAGCTCCAGCGGGTGGCGACGTTGGCCTCCTGCACGCGCTGCAGCGCCAGCTGCACCGCCTCGCGGAAGCCCAGCAGCCCCTCGGGCGGGTCGGGCACGTACCGGGCGATGTCGTGCTCCTTGCACACCACCTCGTGCACCATGCTCTCCACCAGCGGCCGGGCGATCTGCTTGGGCACGGGGGTGACCACGCTGACCCAGTGGCTCGACAGGCTCGGCGACATCACCTTCACCGGCAGCACGTGCCGCTTGGGCAGGCCCGCGATCTCCGCGTAGCCGCGCATCATGTCCAGGTACGTCAGCACGTCCGGCCCGCCGATGTCGAAGGCGCGGTTGACCTCCGGGGGCATCTGCGCGGAGCCGACCAGGTAGCGCAGCACGTCGCGCACCGCGATGGGCTGGATGCGGTTGTGCACCCACGCCGGGCACACCATCGCCGGCAGCCGCTCGGTGAGGTAGCGCATCATCTCGAAGCTGGCCGAGCCGGAGCCGAGGATGACGGCCGCGCGCAGCACCGTCGCCGGCACCGGGGCGTCCAGCAGGATCTCGCCGACCTCCCGGCGCGACTCCATGTGCCGCGAGAGGTCCTCGTCGTCCGGGTGCAGCCCGCCGAGGTAGACGATGCGGCCCACGCGCTGCGCCGCGGCGGCGCGCGCGAAGGTGCGCGCGGTGCGCCGGTCGGCGGCCGGGAAGGACGCCCCGTCGCTCATCGCGTGCACGAGGTAGTAGGCGACGTCCACGCCGCGCAGCGCCTCGCCGGTGCTGACCGCGTCGGAGGCGTCGGCGCCGACGACCTCCACCCGCGAGGCCCAGGGGCGGTCGCGCAGCACCTCCGGGCGACGGGCCACCGCGCGCACCCGGTACCCGGCCTCCAGCAGCTCGGGCACGAGCCGACCGCCGATGTAGCCGGTCGCGCCGGTCACCAGCGCCAGGCGCCCGGCGCCGTCGCCGACCTCGTGGGCGGACTCCAGCGGGGCGCCCTCGGGCGTGTCGTCGTACACGCCGCCAGTGTCGGCCCGACGTGCGCGCGCCGCGAGCCGGTGCGTCCCCGCGGCGCGGGGGACGTCAGGTGCCGCGCCGCACCGCCCCCGGGTCCGCCTCGGCCGCGGTCTCGGCCACCACGTCCGCCTCGCTGGGCGGCGGCGGGTGCGAGCCGGCCGCCGCGGCCGGGTCCACGCCGCCGCGGCCGGCGGCGGGGGCCTGCCGCGGGGCGGGGCGCTCCTCCTCCCCGCGCAGCCACACCGTGCGCTGCGGGAAGGGGAACTCGATGCCCTCCGCGTCGAAGGCCGCCTTGATGCGCAGGCGCAGCTCGCGCTGGACCGCCCACTGCTGCATCGGGGCGGTCTTGACGACCAGGCGCAGCACGAGGCCGTCGACGGCCATCTGCTCCACGCCCCACACCTCTGGGCGCTCCAGCACGAGCTCCTTCCAGTCCTCCTCCTGCGCGAGGTCGTCGCCGAGGCGCTGCAGCACCTCCTGCACGTGCGCGACGTCGGAGCCGTAGGCGACGCTCACGTCGAGCACGGCGCGCGCCCAGCCCTGGCTCTTGTTGCCCACCCGCAGGATCTCGCCGTTGCGTACGTACCAGACGGTGCCCTCCACGTCGCGCAGCCGCGTCACGCGCAGGCCCACGGCCTCCACGGTGCCCGAGGCGTCGCCGAGGTCGACGACGTCGCCGACGCCGTACTGGTCCTCGGCGAGCATGAAGAACCCGGACAGGAAGTCCTTCACCAGCGCCTGCGCGCCGAAGCCGATGGCCACGCCCGCGATGCCGGCCGAGGCCAGGAACGGGGCGATCGAGACGCCCAGGGTGTCCAGCACCGACATCACCGCGGCCACGCCCAGCACCAGCGTCGTGGCGCTCTTCAGGACCGAGGCGATGGTCCCGGCGCGCTGCTCGCGCCGCTCGTTGAGCAGCGGGGAGGACTCCAGCAGGGCGCTGCGTCGCCCGCGCCCGCCCAGCCGGCTGGCCCCGCTGGCGATGCCCGCCGCGACGCGGCCGATCAGCCGCAGCAGCAGGTGGCGCACCACGAAGCACACGAGCAGCACCAGGGCGATGTGCAGGGGCTTGTCGAGCAGGAAGTCCACGACGGTGCCGGCGGTCTCGCTCGCGTCGGCGGCGTCGGCCCGCAGGACGGCGGACAGGGCGTCGGTCACGGGGTCGTGCGCTCCTTCGGTGGTGCCGGTCCGGGGTGGGTCAGGTGAGGTCGAGGCCGGTGGCGGCCGCGGCGAAGGCGAGGGTGTCGCGCACCAGCCCGGCGCTGCGGGTGACCGAGCGCGCGCCGTGCCCGACGTCGCCCTCGCGGCGCAGCAGCACCGGCCGGCCCGAGGAGGTGGCGTGCTGCAGCGCCGCGCACAGCTTGCGCGCGTGCAGCGGGTCCACCCGCGAGTCGCCGTCGAAGACGGTGAACAGCACCGCCGGGTACGCGGTGCCCTCCACGACCCGGTGGTACGGCGAGTACGACAGCAGCCAGCCGAACTCCTCGGCGTCGGCGGCCGTGCCGTACTCGTCGTTCCACGTGGCGCCCAGGCCGTGCTGCTCGTAGCGCACCATGTCCAGCAGCGGCGCGGAGCAGACCACGCCCGCGAACAGCTGCGGCTGCTGGGTCAGCGCCGCGCCCACGAGCAGGCCGCCGTTGGAGCCGCCGTGCACGCACAGCTGCTCGTGGGTGGTCCAGCCCTGCGCGACGAGGTGCCGGGCGGCGGCGTGGAAGTCGTCGAAGACGTTCTGCTTGCGCTCGCGCATCCCGGCGCGGTGCCAGTCCTCGCCCTCCTCGCCGCCGCCGCGCAGGTTCGCCACGGCGTAGGCGCCGCCGGCCTCCACCCACGCCAGCGCGTCGGGCGCGTAGTGCGGGGACAGGCTGATGCCGAAGCCGCCGTAGCCGTAGAGGATCGCCGGGACCGCGGCGCGCGGGCGCCCGTGCTCGTCGAGGGCGTCGGTGCGCACCGTCAGCTGCAGGCGCACGGTGGTGCCGTCGTCGCTGCGGTACTCCAGCAGCCGGCTGGTCACCGGCGGGACCTCCACGCGACCGGGCGGGGCGGCGTCCAGGTGCAGGGAGCCGTCGCGCGCGTCCCAGCGGTGCACGTGCGTGGGCGTGGTGGTGTCGCTGTAGCCGAACCACACCTCGTGCCCGCCCTCGGGGCGGGTGAGCAGGCCGCCGACGGACCCGGTACCGGGCAGCTCCACCGTGCCGGCCGCGCCCTCGCGCCGGCGCCCGCCGGCCAGCTCGTGCACGCTCAGCGAGGAGACCGCGTGGCGCGTCCAGCCGACCACGAGCAGCGGCTCGTCCAGCTCCTCGCCGTCCAGGACGGCCACGTCCTCCAGCAGCGCGTCCGGCGCCTGCGGCACCAGCTCGCGCCAGTTCTCCACGCCGGGCTCGGCGGGGTCGGCCACCGCCAGGCGGCCGCGGGGGGCGTCGAGGTCGGTGAGCAGGTACAGCCGCCCGTCGCGGCCCACCCACGCGCTGGTGCGCGCGTCGCGGCCCACGACCACCTCGCGCAGCCGCGGCGCGGCCGGGTCGCAGGCGGACAGGTCCGCGATCCACACGTCGTCGCGCGGGGCGGTGCCGTCGGAGGCGCTGACGACCAGCCAGCGCCCGTCCCGCGACGTCCACGCGCCGTAGTAGTTCGTCATCGAGCGCCCGGCGCCGAACACCTCCACGTCGGTGGCCGGGTCGGTGCCCACCCGGTGCAGGTACACGCGCCGGTGGTACTGCCGCTCGGCCTCCGGCAGCTCCTCCGGGGGCAGGCGGCGCACGTAGTAGAAGGCGCGCGGCTCGTCCCCGCGCGCCGGCAGCCACGCCACGGGGGAGTAGCGCGCCCGGTCCACGGGGCCGTCGACGACCTCGCCGGTGGCCACGTCCAGCACCCGCAGCACGCTCTCCTCGCTGCCGCCCTCGGAGACCTGGTAGGCCAGCAGGTCGCCCTCCACGCTGGGGCGCCAGGAGTCCAGCGTCGTGGCGCCCGTGGGGTCCAGCGCCACCGGGTCCACCAGCACCCGCTCCTGCGCGCCGGGCGCGTCGGTCACCCGCAGCACGGCGTGCTCGGCGCCGGGGTCGCGCCGGCTGCGGAAGACGCGCTCGCCGCGGTGCACCGGGGCGCCCACCGCGCCGGTGGACAGCAGCTCGCGCACCCGCCGCTCCAGCCGCTCGCGCCCGGGCAGGGCGGCCGCGGCCCGCTCCCACGCCGCGTCCTGCCACGCCGACCACGCCACCGTGCGCGGGTCGGCGGCGTCCTCCAGCCAGCGGTACGGGTCCGGCACGGGCACGCCGTGCAGCTCCTCGACCAGGTCCAGGCGCGGGGCGGGCGGCTCGCCCGCGGGGCTGCCCGCGGTGCTGCCCGGCCCGGTCGTCGGCGCGCTGCTGGGCCCGGTGCTCGGCGGGGTGCTCATGGGCGTCCACCCTAGGAGCCGCGCGCCCGGCGGCGGGCGCGGCGGGTCCCCGGGCGCGGCGCCGCGTGGACGGGCCGCTCACGGCACCCCGTGGCAGAGTCGGCCCGTGCCCTCTCGAGAGCCGCTCAGCGCGCCCCGCACCGCCACCGAGGACCGACCGGGTCCGCAGCTGCTGGAGCTGGCCGCCGCGTGCGGCGTGGCCACCCGCTTCACCGACTGGCAGGGGGAGGAGACAGCGGTCAGCCGCTCGACCATCGAGGCGGTGCTGACCGCGATGGGCCTGGACGTCTCCGGTCCCGAGGCGGTCGACGACTCCCTGCAGGAGGTGCGCCTGCGCCCGTGGCGGCGCACGCTGCCGCCGGTCGTCGTCGCCCGCGAGGGCCGCGCCCACCAGGTGCCCGTGCACGTGCCGCACGGCGACCCGGTCGAGCTGCTCGTGGAGCTGGAGGGTGGCGGCTGGGCCGGGCTGCGGCAGGTGGACCGCTGGGTCGACCCCGTGCGCGTGGACGGGCGCCTGACCGGCCGCGCCACCTTCGAGCTGCCCGACGACCTGCCGCTGGGCTGGCACGTGCTGCGCGCGCGCACCCCCTCCGGCGACGCCGACTGCCCCGTCGTCGTCACCCCCGACGTGCTGGACCTGCCCGAGGCGCTGCAGCGCGGGCGCAGCTGGGGCTACCAGGTGCAGCTGTACTCGGTGCGCTCGTCGCGCTCGTGGGGCGTGGGCGACCTGGCCGACCTGGCCGAGGTCGCCTCCTGGGCCGCGGGGCAGGGCGCCGGCTGGGTGCTGGTCAACCCGCTGGCCGCCGCCTCGCCGGTGGCGCCGATGGAGCCGTCGCCGTACCTGCCCACCACCCGCCGCTTCGTCAACCCGCTGTACCTGCGGGTGGAGGACGTGCGCGAGGTGGCCTACCTGCCCCCCGCCGAGCGCGCCGCCGTCGAGGCCCTGGCCGCGGGCTGCCGCCCGGCCAACACCGACCCCGGCGAGATCGACCGCGACGCGGCCTGGGCCGCCAAGCGCGAGGCGCTCGAGGTCGTCTTCCGCCACGGGCGCACCCCCGCCCGCGAGGCCGCCTTCCGCCGCTACGTCGCCGAGGAGGACCCGGGCCTGAGCGCCTTCGCCACCTGGTGCGCCCTGGCCGAGCGGTACGGCACCACCGCGGCGGACTGGCCCGAGGAGGTCTCCACCCCCGAGCGCGCGGCCGCCTCCGGCGCCCTGGACGCCCTCGCCGGGCGCGTGGAGTTCCACCGCTGGCTGCAGTGGCAGTGCGACGAGCAGCTGCGCACCGCGCAGGACCTGGCCACCGCCCCGGGCACCGGGCCCGGCATCGTCCACGACCTCGCCGTCGGCGTGCACCCCGACGGCGCCGACGTGTGGTCCCTGGGCGACGCGCTGGCGCACGGCGTCACCGTCGGCGCCCCGCCGGACGCCTTCAACCAGCAGGGCCAGGACTGGAGCCAGCCGCCGTGGCGCCCGGACCGCCTCGCCGAGCAGGCGTACGCGCCGTTCCGCGACATGGTGCGCACCATCCTGCGCCACGCGGGCGGCGTGCGCGTGGACCACGTCCTGGGCCTGTTCCGGCTGTGGTGCATCCCGGCCGGCGCGCCCGCCTCCGAGGGCACCTACGTGCGCCTGGACCACGAGGCGCTCATCGGCATCCTCGCCCTGGAGGCCCAGCGCGCCGGCGCCGTCGTCGTCGGCGAGGACCTCGGCACCGTCGAGCCGTGGGTGCGCGAGTACCTCGCCGAGCGCGGCGTGCTCGGCAGCGCCGTGCTGTGGTTCGAGTACGACGGCGCCAGCCCGCGCCCGCCGGAGGACTACCGCGAGCTGGCGATGGCGACCGTGACGGTGCACGACCTGCCGCCCACCGCCGGCTACCTGGCCCAGGAGCACGTCGCGCTGCGCGACAGGCTGGGCCTGCTGACGCGCCCGGTGGAGGAGGAGCGCCGCCGCGACCGCGCCGAGCAGGACCGCATCCTGGGCCTGGTGCGCGAGCGCGGCCTGCTCGCCGCCGGCGCCGGCGAGCAGGACACCGTCGAGGCCCTGCACCGCTACCTGGCGCTGGCGCCCTCGCTGATGCTCGGCGTCTCCCTCGTCGACGCCGTCGGCGACCGCCGCACCCAGAACCAGCCCGGCACCTCGCTGGAGCACCCGAACTGGAAGATGCCGCTGACCGGCCCGGACGGGCGCGTGGTGCTGCTGGACGACCTGCCCGCCGACGCGCGGGCCCGCTCCCTGGCGCGCGCGGTGCAGGAGGCGGTGCACGGCGGCGCGAGCGCCTGAGCCGGACGATCCGGACCCGGCGCCCGCGGCGGGGTTCTCCCGACCCGGCCCCGCGCGCGGCACCCCCCGCCTACCCTGGGCGGCGTGTCGTCGGCGCTCGCTGTCCGCGTGCTCGGCCCCGTGGAGGCGGTCACCGCCGACGGGCCCGTGCCGCTGAGCTCGTCCCTGCGCACCCTGCTGGCCGCCCTGGTCGTCGACGCCGGCCGCGTCGTGTCCGCCGACGCCCTGGCCGGGCGGCTGTGGGGCCAGGACGGCCCGGACGTCGGCTCCTCCACGGTGCACAGCAGCGTCTCGCGGCTGCGCCGGCGCCTGGAACCGCGCAGCTCCGGGCCGGACTGGGCGGTGCTGCGCACGCGCGCCCCCGGCTACCGGCTGGTGCTGGAGCCCGGCGCCCTGGACGCCGCGGAGTTCCGCAGGCTGCTGGCCGCCGCCCGCACCGCCGGCGACCCGGCCGCCGCCCGCACCGCCGTCGGCGACGCGCTGGCGCTGTGGCGCGGCGACGCCTACGCCGACGTCGAGGGCGCCTTCGCCCGCGAGGAGGCCGCGCTGCTGCACGGGCAGCGCCTGGAGGCCGAGGAGCTGGCCGCCGAGCTCGACCTGGCCCTGGGCCGGCACCGCGCGCTGCTGGAGCGGCTGCCGGCGCTGGTGGCCGCCGAGCCGTTCCGCGAGGGGCTGCGCGCCGCGCTCGTGCTGGCGCTGTACCGCACCGACCGGCAGGCGGACGCGCTGCGCTGCTACGAGGAGGGGCGCACCCTGCTCGCCGAGGCCCTCGGCGTGGACCCCGGCCCGCGGCTGCGGCGCCTGCACGAGCTGGTGCTGCGCCAGGACCCCGAGCTCGACGGGCCCACCGCGCCGGTCGCCGTCCCCGCGCCGCCGGTCGCCGCCGCCGCGCCGCCGGTCACCGCCGCCGCGCCGCGGGGTCCGCGCGTGCGCCGCCCGCCGCTGCCGGTGCCGGCCACGCCCCTGCTGGGCCGCGGTGACGACCTGGCGCGGGTGCGCCGCCTCCTCGACGACGGCGCGCGGCTGGTCACGCTGACCGGCACCGGCGGGGTGGGCAAGACCCGCCTGGCGCTGGCCGCGGCCGGCGCGGCCGCCGACCGCTTCCCCGACGGCACGGTCCTGGTGCCCCTGTCCACCCTCGACGACGCCGGCGCGGTGCTGCCGGCCGTGGCGCGGGCCCTGGGCGTCGGCGCCGCCGACGGCCCGGCGGTGCGCGAGGCCGTGGCCGCCCACCTGCGCCCGCTGCGGCTGCTGCTCGTGCTGGACAACCTCGAGCACCTCCTCGACGCCGCCGTGGACGTCGCCGAGCTGGTGCGCGCCTGCCCGCACCTGGTCGTGCTCGTCACCAGCCGCGCCCCGCTGCGCGTGGCCGGCGAGGTCGAGCACCGCGTGGAGCCGCTGGCGCTGCCCGGCGACGGCGCCGGGCCCGAGGAGGTCCTCTCCTGCCCGGCCGTCACGCTCTTCTGCGACCGCGCCCGCGCCGTCGTGCCCGGCTTCCGCGTCGAGGGCGCCGACGTGCGCGTCGTCGCCGACGTGTGCACCGCCCTGGCCGGGATCCCGCTGGCCCTGGAGCTGGCCGCGGCGCGGGTGCGGGTGCTGGGCCCGCGCGACCTGCTGGCCCGCCTGGACGAGGCCCTCTCCGGCGGCCGGCGGGACCTGCCGGCGCGCCAGCGCACGATGCAGGCCACGCTGGAGTGGAGCTACGGGCTGCTCGACGCCGGGGCGCAGCGCCTGTTCCGGCACCTGGGCGTCTTCTGCGGCGGCTGGACGCTGCCGGTGCTGGAGGCCGTGGAGGGCCCGGGCGTGCTGGGACCGCTGGAGTCGCTCGTCGAGCAGTCCCTCGTGCGCGTCGAGCACGGCGAGGACGGCGCGCGCTTCTCGATGCTGGAGCCGACGCGCCAGCACGCGCAGCGCCTGCTCGGCGACGAGGAGCGCGCCGCGGTGGCCGCCGCCCACGCCGCCGCGCACCTGGCGCTGGCCGAGGAGGCGCAGGCCGGCTACCAGCGCGACGCGCAGGTCGGCTGGCTGCGCCGCGTCGAGCGCGAGCACGCCAACCTGCTGGCCGCCGTGGACGCCAGCTGCGCCGCCGGGGACGGCGCGACCGCCGGGCGCCTGGTGTGGGCGATGTGGCTGTTCTGGTGGATGCGCGGGCACGTGGCCGTGGGCCGGCGCGCCTGCTCGGCCGTCGCGCAGCTGCCCGGCGTGCCGGCGCCGGTGCGCCTGCGGGTGGACCTCGCGCTCGGCGCGATGCTCTTCGCCCTGGGCGAGGTCGCGCTCGCCGACGAGGTGTGGGGCCGGGCGCACGCGGCCGCCCTGGCCGGCGGCGACGCGGCGGGCCTGGCGCACAGCACCGCCTGCCGGGGGCTGACGGCCCTGGCCCTGGGCGACGCCCCCGCCGCCGTGGAGCACCTGCGCGCCGCGCTGCCGCTGGCGCGGGCGCTGCCGGCAGACTCCGACGGGCCGTGGCTGGAGGCGCTGGAGCAGGTCTGGCTCGGCACGGCGCTGACCGCCGCGGGCGCCGCGACCGGCGCGCGCGAGCACTTCGAGACCGGCCTGGCGCTGGCCCGCGCCCGCGGCGACCGGCTGACGACGTTCGTGGCGCTGTACAACCTCGCGCAGGCCGAGGCCCCCCGCGACCCGCGCGCGGCCCGCGCGCTGCTGCAGGAGGGCATCGTGCTCTCCGGCCAGCTGGGCGACCTGGCCAACCTCTCGCACTTCCTCGACGCCCTCGTGGTGCTCCTCACCGCTGCGGGCGCGCCCGGCGCGGGGGGGCGCGGTGGCGGGGAGGGCGGCGGGCTGGGCGGTGGGCCGGGCGCGGCCGACCCCGTGGTGCCCGCGGTGCTGCTGGGGGCCGCGCGCGGCGCCCGCGACACCGTCGGCGCGGACGTCTACGGCTTCTACCTGCGCGACGACGCCCAGCTGGCGGCGGCGCGCGAGCGGCTGGTGAGCGCCCTGGGCGCGCAGCGCCTGGCCGAGGCGGAGGCGAGCGGGCGCGCGCTGCCCCTGCAGGAGGTGGTGCGCCTGGCGGCCGGCGCGCTCACGGCAGCGGGGGCGGTGGGGGCAGCGCCAGCCACTGCTGCCAGGTGAGGTCGCGCCCCACGAAGCGCGGCCGGGCGAACGGCCAGTCCCGGTGCACCCAGCGCGGCACCTCGACCTCCAGCGCCCGCTCCAGCTCGGAGCCGGCCAGGCGGTCCACCACCCACCAGGAGACGTCGGCGTCCGCGCCCTCGCGCCCCGGCGGGTCCAGGTAGACGCAGCCGAGCAGCTCGGACTCCTCGTCGTCGAAGAGGGCGTAGTTGAACGACTCGTGGCGGGCGATCTCCGCCTCGTGGCGGGCCAGGTCGACGCGGTCCTGCTCGCGCGTCATGCCCTCCGGCGGCCAGCCCCACACCTCGCCGAAGATGGACCACAACCGCTCGCGCGAGCCGGTGACCGCCGGCAGGTCCAGGTCGACGTCCAGCTCCCGGATCGGGCGCAGGTGGTGCCCGGTGGGCAGGTCCAGGCGGGTGGGGTGGCGGAACCACGGCGGCAGCCAGGGGTGTGCGGCGGTGTCCTGCTCGGGCACGGTGCCTCCTCTCGCGGGGCCCCGCCGCGGTGGCGGGACGCCGCGAGCGTGCCGCCACCGCCTCGCCACCGGCTCGCACCCGGTACCAGTGCGGTGCAAGGGGGGTGCAAGGGCGTGTCGGCAGGCTCTGGACCGTGGCACCCGTCCTCGCCCCGACCCGGCCGGCTCCGTCCCGGCCCGCCCCGCCCGACCCCTTCCGGGCCGGCTCCGCCCCGCTCGACGCGGTGGTCCCCGGCCCGGCGCCCGCCCGCGCCGGCCTGCCGCCGTGCCGCACCGCACCGGCGGACCTCTTCTTCGCCGAGGACCTCGAGCAGGTCCAGCGCGCCAAGGCGCTGTGCGCGCCGTGCCCGCTGCGGCGCGCCTGCCTGGCCGGTGCGCTGCAGCGCCGCGAGCCGGCCGGGGTGTGGGGCGGTCAGCTCTTCGTCGACGGCGTGGCCGTCGCCTACAAGCGCGGGCGCGGGCGCCCGCGCAAGGACGCCCCGCCCCTGACACCGGTGTTCTGACACCGGTACCCGGGCCCGCCCCCACCGGCGGGCCCGTTGCGGTGGGCCCGCCGGGGGGACGGGCCCACCGCGGCGCGCGGGTCAGCGCGCGTCGCGCTCCTGCGCCCGCAGGGCCCGCGCCACCCCGTCGCGGTTCTCCAGCACCAGGCGCCGCAGCGCCGGCGGGGCGTCGCCCGCCGCGGCCAGCCAGGCGTCGGTGCGCTCCAGCAGCGCGGCGTCGGCCAGCGCCACCGGGTACAGGCCGGTGACGACCTGCTGGGCCATCTCGTTGGTGCGCTCGGCCCACACCGTGCGCAGCGCCGCGAAGTACGGCTCGACGAACGGGCGCAGCAGCTCCGGGTCGTTGACCCGGCCGAACCCGGCGATGACCGAGGCCTGCACCGCGTTGGGCAGCGTGCCGCGCTCGACGACCTCGGCCCACGCCGCCGCCTTGGCCGCCGGCGCCGGCAGCGCCGCGCGGGCCGCGGCGGCCGAGCGCTGGCCGGTGGCGGTGGCGTCGCGCTCGAGCTCGGCGGCCACGGCCGCCTCGTCGGCCGCGCCGCCGGCGGCCAGCGCCGTCAGCAGCGCCCAGCGCATGTCGGCGTCGACCTCCAGGCCCTCCACGGCGGTGGTGCCCTCGTAGAGGCCGCGCACCACGGCCAGGTGCTCCGCGCTGCGCGCGGAGGAGGCGAAGGCGCGCGCGAACTGCAGCTGCACGTCGCTGCCGGGGGCCGCCGCGCGCAGCATCCCCAGCAGCGCGTCGGCGGTGCGCGCCTGCAGCTGCGCGCGCCGCTGCGGGGCGCTGTAGAGCTCCACGGTGGTGGACAGCTGGCGCAGCAGCACCAGCGCCACGGTGGAGTCGGCGCGGGCCGCGTCGCCGGGCAGCAGGGTGCCCAGCAGCAGCTCGGCGTAGTCGTGCGCGGCCAGCTCGCCGTCGCGCGTCATGTCCCACAGGGCGGCGGCGACCAGCGAGCGCGGCAGGGAGTCCTCAAAGGCGTCCAGGTGCTGCAGGGCGGTGGCCAGCGAGGCGTCGTCCAGGCGGACCTTGGCGTAGGCCAGGTCGTCGTCGTTGACCAGCAGCAGGTCCGGGCGCCGGCGCCCCACGAGCCCGGTCAGCTCGGTGCTCTCCCCGGCGGCGTCCAGCTCCACCCGGTGGGTGCGCACGAGCCTGCCGTCGACGAGGTCGTAGCAGCCCACGGCCAGGCGGTGCGCGCGCAGGTGCGGGTGCTCCGCGGGCGCCTCCTGGCGCAGCACGGCCGAGGTGATCGCGCCGTCGGCGTCCGTCTCCAGGACCGGTCGCAGCGTGGCCACGCCCGCGGTCTCCAGCCACTCGCGCGACCAGGCGCCCAGGTCGCGCCCGGAGGTGGTCTCCAGCTCGCGCAGCAGGTCCACCAGCTCGGTGTTGCCCCACGCGTGGCGGCGGAAGTAGGCGCGCACGCCGGCGAGGAACTCCTCGCGGCCCACGTACGCGACGAGCTGCTTGAGGACGCTGGCGCCCTTGGCGTAGGTGATGCCGTCGAAGTTGACCTCGACGTCCTCGAGGTCGTTGATCTCCGCGACGATCGGGTGGGTCGTGGGCAGCTGGTCCTGGCGGTAGGCCCAGGACTTCTCCAGCGAGTTGAACGTGGTCCACGCGCCGGTCCACTCGGTGGCCTCGGCGGCCGCCAGGGTGCTGGCGAACTCCGCGAAGGACTCGTTGAGCCACAGGTCGTTCCACCAGCGCATGGTGACCAGGTCGCCGAACCACATGTGCGCCAGCTCGTGCAGCACGGTGACGACGCGGCGCTCGACGGTCGCCCGCGGCACCTTGGAGCGGAAGACGTAGCTCTCCACGAACGTGACCGCGCCGGCGTTCTCCATGGCCCCGGCGTTGAACTCCGGCACGAAGACCTGGTCGTACTTGGCGAAGGGGTACGGCGTCTCGAACTCGCGCTCGAAGAACTCGAAACCGGCCTTCGTGGCCGCCACGACGTTGTGCGCGTCGAGGTGCTCGACCAGGGACCGGCGGCAGTACACGCCCAGCGGCACCGTGCGCCCGTCGGAGGAGACCAGGGAGTCCTCCGAGCCCTCGTACGGGCCGGCGATGACGGCGGTGACGTAGCTGGCCAGGCGCGGGGTCGGCTCGAAGCGCCACCGCTTGCCGCCGGGCACCTCGTCGGTGCCGGCCACGGGCGCGCCGGAGATCACGCGCCAGTGCGCCGGGGCCGTCACGGTGAAGGCGAACGCGGCCTTGAGGTCGGGCTGCTCGAAGACGGCGAAGACGCGCCGGGAGTCGGCGACCTCGAACTGCGTGTAGAGGTACACCTCGTCGTCGACGGGGTCGACGAAGCGGTGCAGGCCCTCGCCGGTGTTCATGTAGCGGCAGTCGGCCACCACGCGCAGCTCGTTGTCCTCGGCCAGGCCGTCGAGCTGCACGCGCACCCCGTCGCTGACGGCGGCCGGGTCCAGCGGGCGGCCGTTGAGGACGACCTCGTGCACGGCGGCGCTGATGAGGTCGATGAAGGTCGAGGCGCCCTCGCGCGCGCCGAAGCGGGCGGTGGTGACCGAGCGGAACACCTCCGGCCCGGTCGTCAGGTCCAGCTCCACGTCGTAGGTGTCGACCCGCACGAGCTCCGCTCGGGCGCGGGCCTCCTCGCGCGTCAGGTTCTCGCCGGGCACGTCCACGTCCTTCCGCTCCGCCGGGTGCGCCGGGGGCCGTCGTGCCCCCGCAGGGCGGTCACTCTGCCACGAGGCGCCGACGCCGCGCCGGGGTGCCCGCGGTGCCCGCCGGGCCCCGTGGCCGGTGCCCGGCGCCGGGGGCAGGATGAGGCCCATGACGACGACCCCCGCCAACGGCACCGCCGACTTCTGGTTCGACCCGCTGTGCCCCTGGGCCTGGATGACCTCGCGCTGGATGCTGGAGGTCGAGCGGGTGCGCGACGTGCGCGTGCGCTGGCACGTGATGAGCCTGTCGGTGCTCAACGAGGGCCGCGACCTGCCGCAGGAGTACCGCGACCTCATGGACCGCGGCTGGGGCCCGGTGCGCGTGGTGACCGCCGCGCGCGAGCTGCACGGCGAGGACGTCGTGCTGCCGCTCTACACGGCCATGGGCACCCGCATCCACCCCGGCGGGAACAAGGACTTCGACGAGGTGATCGCCCAGTCGCTGCAGGAGGTGGGCCTGCCCGCCGACCTGGCCGGCGCCGCGCGCACCGACACCTACGACCCGCAGCTGCGCGCCTCGCACACCGAGGGCATCACGCTGGTCGGCGAGGACGTGGGCACCCCCGTCGTCGCGTTCGGCGGCACCGCCTTCTTCGGGCCCGTCGTCACCCCCGCGCCCAAGGGCGAGGACGCCGGCCGGCTGTGGGACGGCTGCGTGCTCGTCGCCGGCACGCCCGGCTTCTTCGAGCTCAAGCGCACCCGCACCCAGGGCCCCGTCTTCGACTGACCGCGGCCGGCGCACGGGTGGGGCGGGGCTGCGCGGGCCCCGCCCGCGCCCTGCTGCCAAGCTGTCGCCATGCGCGTCCACATCGGCACCGACCACGCCGGCTTCGAGCTCAAGCAGCACCTCGTGGCCCACCTGCGCGAGCAGGGCCACGACGTCGTCGACCACGGCGCGGAGCAGTACGACGCCGTCGACGACTACCCGCCCTTCGTGCTGCGGGCCGCGGCCGCGGTGGCCGCCGAGCCGGGCAGCCTGGGCGTCGTCATCGGCGGCTCCGGCAACGGCGAGCAGATCGCCGCCAACGCCGTGCCCGGCATCCGCTGCGCCCTGGCGTGGTCGGTGCAGACCGCCCAGCTGGCGCGCGAGCACAACGACGCGCAGTGCGTGGGCGTGGGCGCGCGCATGCACACCGCCGAGGAGGCCGTCGCCATCGTCGACGCCTTCCTGGCCACGCCGTTCTCCGGCGACCCGCGCCACCAGCGCCGCATCGACATGCTCACCGAGTACGCCCGCACCGGCGAGCTGCCGCCGCTGCCGGGCGCCTGAGCCGGGTCCGGGGTGCCGGAGGGGCACACCGTCCACCGCCTCGCGGCGGACCTGTCCGCCCGCTTCGGCGGGCACCGCCTGGCCGTGGACAGCCCGCAGGGCCGCTTCGCGGACGGTGCGGCCCTGCTGGACGGGCGGGTCGTGGACGGCACCGACGCGCACGGCAAGCACCTGCTCGTCGACTTCGGCGAGGAGCGCCTGCTGCACGTGCACCTGGGCCTGTACGGCAAGTGGGCCTTCGGGCAGGGCGAGCCGCCCGCCCCGCGCGGGGCCGTGCGCCTGCGCCTGGCCGGCGAGCCCGGCTGGGCGGAGCTGCGCGGGCCGACGGCCTGCGAGGTGCTGACGGCCGAGGGGGCCGCGGCGCTGCACGCGCGGCTCGGCGAGGACCCGCTGCGCGAGGACGCCGACCCGCAGCGCGCCTACGCCGCCGTGCACCGCTCGCGGGTGGCCGTCGGCGCGCTGCTCATGCAGCAGGAGGTGGTGGCCGGCATCGGCGCCATCTACCGCGCCGAGGTGCTCTTCCGCTGCGGCGTGGACCCCTACCGGCCCGGCCGGGACGTCTCGCCCGCCGAGTGGGACGCGCTGTGGGAGGACACCGTGCTGCTCATGCGCGCCGGGGTGCGCGCGAACCGCATCGTCACCACCCGCCCGGCGCACCGCTCGCAGCGGCGCGGCCGGCCGGTGGAGGCGGACCGCTTCTACGTGTACCGGCGCGGCGGGCAGCCCTGCCGGGTCTGCGGCACGCCGGTGCGGCACGCGCAGATGGTGGCCCGGCACCTGTTCTGGTGCCCCACCTGCCAGCCCGCCTGAGGCCCGGGCGGCTCAGCGCGCCACGGCCGCGGCCAGCTCCGCCCCCACGCCGCGCGCCAGCTCCTCCAGCAGCGGGCCGGCCAGCGCCACGCAGCGCGCCGGGTCCGGCTCCAGGTCGGTCAGCGCGCGCGCGTCCGCGAAGCCGGCGGCGCGCCAGCGCTGCTCGCCCAGCAGCCGCCGGCCGCTGAGCAGCACCACGGGCGCGCCCAGCGCGGCGGCCGCGCGCGCCACGCCCACGGGCGCCTTCCCGCCCAGCGACTGCTCGTCGAAGCTGCCCTCGCCGGTGAGCACGAGGTCCGCGCCCGCGGCGCGCCCGTCGAAGCCGACCAGCTCCAGCACCACCTGCGCGCCCGGCCGGCGCCGGGCGCCGAGCAGGCCCAGCGCCACCAGCCCGGTGCCGCCGGCGGCGCCGGCCCCCGGCACCGCGCGCGCGTCGGGCGCGCCGGCCGCGGACAGCGCGTCGGCCAGGCGCTCCAGGCCCGCCTCCAGCTGCGCCACCTGCGCCGGGTCGGCGCCCTTCTGCGGGGCGAAGACGGCGGCCGCGCCGCGCGGGCCCAGCAGCGGGTTGTCCACGTCGGCCGCCAGCGTCCAGCGCACCGCGCGCACCCGCGGGTCCAGCCCGTCGAGGTCCACGCGCCGCAGGCGCGCCAGCGCGCCGCCGCCGTCGGGCAGCTCGCGCCCGTCGGCGTCCAGCAGGCGCGCGCCCAGAGCGGCCAGCAGCCCGGCCCCGCCGTCGGTGCAGGCGCTGCCGCCCACGGCGAGCACCACCTCGCGGGCGCCGTCGTCCAGGGCGGCGCGCACGAGCTCGCCGGTGCCGCGGGAGCCGGCCGCCAGCGGTGCGGGCACCCCGCCGGGCAGCCGGTCCAGCCCGGAGGCCTGCGCCAGCTCCACCAGCGCCGCGCCCCCGCCGGGCGCGCGCGCCCAGGTGGCGCGCACGGGCTCGCCGGTGGGGCCGGCCACGGTGCGCTCGGCGGTGCGCCAGCCCGCGGCGGCGGCGGCGGCCACGGTGCCCTCACCGCCGTCGGCGACGGGCACCTCGTCCACGCGCAGCGCCGCCGGCCCGGCACCGGGCAGGACGTGCCCGAAGCCGGCGCGCAGCCCGGCCGCGACGCGGGCGGCCACCTCGGCGGCCGTGAGCGAGCCCTTGAACTTGTCGGGCGCGACGACGACGTGGACGGGCGGCGACAGCGGCGACCGCGTGATCACCGGCCCAGCCTGCCAGGGGCGGGCGGCGGGCGCAGGATGGGCGCGTGGCAGCGGGACGGGCGCGGCTGGGCGCGGGGGACGTGGCGTGCTGGGTGCTCAAGGCGGCCTCGGACCCGCCGGAGCTGCGGGGCGCGCCCGCGGGGCGGGCGGTGCGGCTGAGCCGCTGCGTGCACCCGACGTACCGGCTGGACCTGCTGGCGCCGGGGCAGCCCGTGCTGCTGTGGCGCAGCGGGCCCGCGGCGGGGGTGCGGGCGGTGGGGGAGGTGCTCGCCGGGGCCGTCGACGGGGCCGTGCAGGTGCTGCTGCGCCCGCTGCGCGAGCCGGTGCCGCGCGCGGAGCTGCTCGGCGACGCGCGCTTCCGCGGCGCGGAGGTGGTGCGGGTGCCGGTGGGCGCCAACCCCTCGTACCTGCGCGCGGACGAGCTGGCGGCGGTGCTGGAGCGGCTGGCCCCGGGGGAGGCGCCGGGCGGGCCGGGCCCCGAGGGGCCCGGCCGCGCGCTGAGCGGGCGACGGGAATCGAACCCGCGTAGCTAGTTTGGAAGACTAGGGCTCTACCATTGAGCTACGCCCGCGCGGACGCCGCCCGCGCCCGGCGGGGCGCTGCGCGACGGCCGGGCCCCAGCGTAACGGGTCCGCGGCGGTAGCCTGTGGGGGTGCCCGCCGCACCCCGCGGCGGGCCGCGGGGTGTGGCGCAGCTTGGTAGCGCGTCCGCTTTGGGAGCGGAAGGCCCCCGGTTCGAATCCGGGTACCCCGACGACCACCGACCGGTGCCGCGCGGCCGACGTGCCGCGCGGCTCCGGCGGGACCACCCCCCGGCGCGGACGGCTACGCTTCCGCGGTGCGCCGGGGCACCCCGGTGCACCCGCACGCCTGACCACGACCTCCGCCCCCGCGCGGAGAGACCCCAGGAGATCCCCGCTGTGAAGAGCGACGTCGAGACCCTCAACCCCACCCGGGTGAAGCTGACCGTCGAGGTCGGCTACGACGAGCTGAAGCCGAGCCTCGACGCCGCCTACAAGTCGATCGCGGGCCAGGTGCAGGTGCCGGGCTTCCGCCGGGGCAAGGTCCCCGCGCGCGTCATCGACCAGCGCTTCGGCCGCGCCGCCGTGCTGGAGGAGGCCGTCAACGACGCGCTGCCGAAGTTCTACCAGCGCGCGGTGGAGGAGAAGGACCTGCGCCCCCTGGGCCAGCCCACCGTCGACGTCTCCCAGGCGCCGGACCCGCGCACCGGCGGTGAGCTGCGCTTCTCCGTCGAGGTGGACGTGCGCCCGACGCTGGAGCTGCCCGACCTGGACTCCCTCGAGGTCTCGGTGGACGACCTGTCCGTGCCCGAGGAGGACGTCGAGGCGCGCCTGACCTCGCTGCGCGAGCGCTTCGGCACCCTGACGGGCGTGGACCGCCCGGCCGCCGACGGCGACTTCGTCTCCCTGGACCTGCGCGCCGAGATCGACGGCGAGGAGATCGAGACCGCCAAGGGCATCTCCTACCAGGTCGGCGCCGGCAACATGATCGTCGGCCTGGACGACGCCGTGACCGGCCTGTCCGCCGAGGGCACCACCACCTTCACCGCCCCGCTGGCCGGCGGCGAGCGCAAGGGCCAGGACGCGCAGATCACCGTGACGGTGCAGTCCGTCAAGGAGCGCGTGCTGCCCGACGCCGACGACGACTTCGCCCAGCTGGCCAGCGAGTTCGACACGCTGGAGGAGCTGCGCGCCGACCTGCGCGGGCAGGTCGAGCAGGCCAAGAAGTTCGAGCAGGGCCTGCAGGCGCGCGACCGCGTCCTGGAGAAGCTGCTCGAGCTCGTCGAGGTGCCGGTGCCCGAGTCCCTCGTCGAGGCGGAGATCCACAGCCACCTCGAGCGCGAGGGCCGCCTGGAGGACGCCGAGCACCGCGCCGAGATCGACGGCAGCACCCGCGCCGCGCTGCGCAGCCAGCTGCTGCTCGACGCCCTCGCCGAGCGCGAGGAGATCGGCGTGGAGCAGCAGGAGCTGCTGGAGTACCTGGTCGGCCAGGCCCAGCAGTACGGCATGGAGCCCAACCAGTTCGTGCAGATGGTCGACCAGTCCGGCCAGGTGCCCTCGATGGTCTCCGAGGTGCGCCGCCGCAAGGCGCTGGCCGTGGCCATGGAGCGCGCCACCGTCACGGACGCCTCCGGCGCCGTGGTGGACCTCGAGGAGCTCGTGGGCGGCCCCGAGGAGGGCGAGGACGGCGCCGGGCAGGAGGGCGCCAGGCAGGACGCCGCCGAGGGCGCTGGGCAGGACGCCGCCGGCGGCGCGGGCGAGGGCACCGCGCAGGGCGCCTCGACCGTGGACGAGTCCGGCGAGACGGTCGACCCGGTGGGCGACGACGCGCAGGCCGCGGCCGACGCGGCGGCCGGTGCCGCCGAGCCGCAGGACGGCGGCGAGCGCTCGGGCTCCTGAGGCCCGAGGGGCGCACCGGCACCGCCGCCGGTGCGCCCCGGCCCGCCCGGCCCCGCCGGGCCCGGCGCCCGGTGCGCCCACAGCGAAAAGCCCCCCGCCCCGCCTCGCCCCCCGCGGCCCGAGCGTTAGGGTCGATCGAGATCGGCGGGACGCCCCGCCGTCCCCCCGCACGGGGGTGGTCGACGCCAGGAGAGGGCCAGGGAACAGCGTGAGCGACATCTTGAGCGCACCGGGACTGGTGACGCCGCAGCACGCCCGCACGCCGGGCACGCCGGGGATGGGCCTCGACGACAACGTCTACCAGCGGCTCCTGCAGCAGCGGATCATCTGGCTGGGGTCGGAGGTCCGCGACGAGATGGCCAACGCCATCTGCGCGCAGATGCTGCTGCTGGCGGCCGAGGACCCGGACGCCGACATCTACATGTACATCAACTCGCCCGGCGGCTCGGTGTCCGCGGGCATGTCAATCTACGACACGATGCAGTACATCAAGCCGGACGTGGCGACCATCGCCACGGGCCTGGCGGCCTCGATGGGCCAGTTCCTGCTGTGCGCGGGCGCCCCGGGCAAGCGCTCGGCCTTGCCGCACGCGAAGATCATGATGCACCAGCCGCTGGGCGGGCTGGGCGGCTCCGCCAGCGACATCAAGATCCTCGCCGAGCAGATCATCCTCACCAAGAAGCAGATGGCCGAGCTCATCGCCAAGCACAGCGGCCAGAGCTACGAGAAGGTCACCACGGACTCCGACCGCGACCGCTGGTTCACGGCCGAGGAGGCCCAGGAGTACGGCCTCATCGACCACGTCGTGGGCCGCTCGAGCGAGGTCACGGGCGGCGGGGGCACCGGTGCGTGAGCCCGCGGGCCGCTCCCCGCTGCACCTCCCGCCGCACCTGACCGCCCAGATGGGAGACCGCCCGATGAACCCGAACGGCCGCTTCGACCCCGCGCTGGCGCCCTCGGCGCGCTACGTGCTGCCCCAGTTCGAGGAGCGCACCTCCTACGGGATGAAGCGCTCCGACCCGTACACCAAGCTCTTCGAGGACCGCATCATCTTCCTCGGCGTGCAGGTGGACGACGCCTCGGCGGACGACATCATCGCCCAGCTGATCGTCCTGGAGTCGCAGGACACCGAGCGCGACATCATCATGTACATCAACTCGCCCGGCGGGTCCTTCACGGCCCTGACGGCGATCTACGACACGATGCAGTACATCCGTCCGGACATCCAGACGTACTGCATGGGCCAGGCCGCCTCGGCCGCGGCGGTCCTGCTCGCCGCCGGCACGCCCGGCAAGCGCTTCGCGCTGCCCAACTCGCGCATCCTCATCCACCAGCCGGCCATGTCCGGCGGCGGCTACGGGCAGGCCTCCGACCTGGAGATCCAGGCCAACGAGATCCTGCGGATGCGCACCTGGCTGGAGCAGACGCTGGCCGCGCACTCGGGCCGCACGCCCGAGCAGGTCGGCGCCGACATCGAGCGCGACAAGTTCCTCTCCGCCACCGAGGCCGTCGAGTACGGCCTCATCGACGAGGTCCTCGTCAGCCGCAAGGCGTCGACGTCCGGGGCGCCCACCCTCTAGGCCGGACGAGCGGCGCGTCCGGGGGACCGGTCTGGCACCGTGTCCCCCGGCGGCGTCTAATGAACCCCGCGGGCTCCGCGGGCGGGTAGCGTGGAGGGGTCGTGACGGTGCCGGGCAGCCGGCTCCCGCCGCAGCGGCGGGGCCGTCGAGCAGCACGAGGAGAGGAATCCGTCGGTGGCACGCATCGGTGACGGTGGTGACCTGCTGAAGTGCTCCTTCTGCGGAAAGAGCCAGAAGCAGGTCAAGAAGCTCATCGCGGGGCCGGGCGTCTACATCTGCGACGAGTGCATCGACCTCTGCAACGAGATCATCGAGGAGGAGCTCGCCGAGGCCAACGACCTGGGCCTGGTGGAGCTGCCCAAGCCCCGGGAGATCTTCGAGTTCCTCGACCAGTACGTCATCGGCCAGTCCTCGGCGAAGAAGTCGCTGGCCGTGGCGGTGTACAACCACTACAAGCGCATCCAGGTGGGCGAGCCGGCCGCCAAGGGCCGCGAGGACGCGGTCGAGATCTCCAAGTCGAACATCCTGCTCATCGGCCCCACCGGCTGCGGCAAGACGTACCTGGCGCAGACGCTCGCCAAGATGCTCAACGTCCCCTTCGCCATCGCCGACGCCACGGCCCTGACGGAGGCCGGCTACGTGGGCGAGGACGTGGAGAACATCCTCCTCAAGCTCATCCAGGCGGCCGACTACGACGTCAAGAAGGCCGAGACGGGCATCATCTACATCGACGAGGTCGACAAGATCGCCCGCAAGTCCGAGAACCCCTCGATCACCCGCGACGTCTCGGGCGAGGGCGTGCAGCAGGCGCTGCTGAAGATCCTGGAGGGCACCACCGCGAGCGTGCCGCCGCAGGGCGGGCGCAAGCACCCGCACCAGGAGTTCATCCAGATCGACACGACGAACGTGCTGTTCATCGTGGGTGGCGCCTTCGCCGGCCTGGACCGCATCATCGAGTCCCGCGCCGGCAAGCAGGGCCTGGGCTTCGGCGCCCAGCTGCGCTCGACCACCGCCAAGGCCGAGCCGACGTTCAGCGAGGTCATGCCCGAGGACCTCATGAAGTTCGGGCTCATCCCCGAGTTCATCGGCCGCCTGCCGGTGATCACCTCGGTGGAGAACCTCGACCGCGACGCCCTGGTGCGCATCCTCACCGAGCCGCGCAACGCGCTGGCCAAGCAGTACCAGCGCATGTTCGAGCTGGACGGCGTGGAGCTGGAGTTCACCCCGGACGCGTTGGAGGCCGTGGCCGACCAGGCGATCCTGCGCGGCACCGGCGCGCGCGGTCTGCGCGCCATCATCGAGGAGGTCCTCCTGCCGGTGATGTTCGACGTGCCCAGCCGCGACGACATCGCCCGCGTGGTGGTCACCCGCGAGGTCGTGCTCAAGAACGTCAACCCCACCCTCGTGCCGCGCGAGGCGCCGGCGCGCAAGGGCGGGCGCGAGCGCCGCGAGAAGTCCGCCTGACCCGCCCCGCCCACCGGGCGGACGACGACGGGGCCCCCGCGTGCCGAGCACGCGGGGGCCCCGTCGTCGTCGCGGGGGCCCGCCTCAGCCCCGCTGCTCCTGCCGCAGGACGGCCTGCACGTCGATCGCCACCTTCAGCGTGGTGCCGAAGAGCGCCACGCCCACGCCGACGGCCTGGTTCCAGTTCATCCGGAAGTCGTCGCGGTGCAGCTCCGCGGTGGCGGAGAAGGCGGCGCGGGTGCCGCTCCACGGGTCCTGCGCGGTGCCGGTGTACGTCAGCTCCAGCTGCACCGGGCGGGTGACGTCCAGCAGCGTCAGCTCCCCGGGCAGCGCCCAGCGCCCGTCGCCGGCGCGGTGCACCCCGGAGGCGCCGAAGCGCAGCGCCGGGTGCGCCTCGACGTCGAGGAAGTCCGGCGAGCGCAGGTGCGCGTCGCGCTGGGCGTTGCCGGTGTCGATGGAGGCGGCCTCGACCTCCACGCGCACGCTCGAGGCGCTCACCTCGGCCGGGACGGTGATGACGCCGCTGAAGCGCGTGAAGCGCCCGTGCACGGCGGACAGGCCCAGGTGGTGCGCGGTGGCGGTGATCGAGGAGTGCGCCGGGTCGATCTCCCAGGTGCCCGGCGGGGGCACCTCCTCGCCGCCCTGCCGGCGCAGCCGCACCTCGCCCACGGGCCAGGTGCCCGCGGCGGGCACCACCACGGCCGAGGCGCGCGGCTCGTGCGCCGGCGCGGCCACGATCATCGTGGCGGGACCGGCCGGCAGGGACGGCAGCGCGAAGGTGCCGTCCCCGCCGGTGACGGCCCGGGCGAGCTGGCCGCCGTCGGCGCCCAGCAGGGTGATCGAGGCGCCCGGCACCGGCCAGCCCTCCCGGGTGAGGACCCGGCCCCGCGCGGTGGTGCCCGCCTCGGCCGGCGCGCTCACCGCTGCGCGCCGCTGGGCGCGCCCTCGTGCGCCCCGTCGTGGGAGGCGTCGTGCGCGTCGGAGGGGGTGCCCAGCTCCACGCGCACCGCGCTGACGGCGTCCTCGCGCACGTCCACGCCGGTGGCCACGGGGGCGAAGCCGGCGGCGGTGAGGGTGTAGCGGCCCTGGGCGAGGTCCTCGAAGCCGTAGGCGCCGTCCTCGCCGGTGACGGCGGTGCCGACGACCTCGCCGTCGGTGTCGACGAGGGTGACGGTGGCCTCGCGCACGCCGCGGCCGTCGCTGGCGGCCACGACCGTGCCGGTCAGGCGCCCGCCGCCGCTGAGCAGCAGGTCGCAGGCCAGCGCCCCGGCGTCGGGCACGTCCACGCTGCGGGCCAGGGGGCGGTGCTCGTCGCTGCGGGCGGTGAGCACGTAGGTGCCCCCGACGAGGTCGCCGAAGGAGTAGGAGCCGTCGGCGCCGCTGCGCGTGGAGCCGACGACCTGGCCGGTGACGTCGGTGAGGGTGACCAGCGCGCCGGTCACGCCGTGGTGGGCGTCGGTGCCGGCGTCGTGCGCCTGCACCCGCCCGGTGATCGCCGAGCGGCCGGACAGGACCACGTCGCGCTGCACGGCGCCGGCGCCGACGGCCACCAGCGACGCGGCGGGCGCCACGTGCGGGGCCGCGACGATGAGCAGGTACGTGCCCCCGGTGGGCAGCTCGACGCGGTAGGCGCCGTCCTCGCCGCTGGAGGTGCGCGCCACCTGCCGGCCGGCCTGGTCGGCCAGCGTCACCACCGCCCCGGGCAGGGGCCGTGCGTCGGCGCGGCGCACGGTGCCGGAGAGCGCCAGGCCCGCGTCGCTGCGCGTGGCCTGCGCCGGCACGGCGGGGCCGGTGCCGTCGACCGCGGGGGAGGCGGGCGCGGGGGCGTCGCCGCGCTCGCCGCCGGCCACGGGCGGGACCACCGCGGTGGTGCCGGTGGCGCTGGCGCCCTCGGGGACCATCGTGCCGGCCGGGCCGTCGTCGGCGCGCAGCGCGCGCTCGGTGAAGAAGAAGCTCACCACGAGGGCGACGAGGGCGAACGGCGCGGCGATGAGGAAGACGTCGGCGATCGCCGAGCCGTAGGCGGACTGCACGAGGGCACGCACCGGCCCCGGCAGGGCGTCCAGGGACGGCACGCCGCCCTCGGTGCCCAGGGCCGCGCCGACGGCGCGCGGGTCCAGGCCGCGCGCGACGACGCCCTCGGTGATGTGGTCGGTGACGCGGTGGCCGAGCACGGCGCCCAGGGCGGACACGCCGACGGCGCCGCCGAGGCTGCGGGAGAAGGCCACGAAGGAGCTGGCCGAGCCGAGGTCCTTCGGCTCGGCGACGTTCTGCACGGCGAGCACGAGGTTCTGCATCATCATGCCGACGCCCAGGCCGACGAGGGCCATGTACGGCGCGACGACCCAGTAGTCCGTGTCGTGGCCGACGGTGCCCATGAGGCCCAGCCCGGCGGTGAGCAGGAAGCCGCCGGCGATGAGCCAGCCCTTCCAGCGGCCGGTGCGGGTGATGAACTGCCCGGCGACCGTCGAGGCCAGGAACAGCCCCACGATCATCGGGATCGTCGACAGGCCCGAGCGCGTCGGCGACTGCCCGCGCCCGAGCTGGAAGTACTGGCTCAGGAAGATGGTGGCGCCGAACATCGCCACGCCGACGAAGAGGCTGGCCAGGGCGGAGAGCACGATCGTGGGGTTGCGGAAGAACTTCAGCGGCACGATCGGGTCCGTGGCCCGCGACTCGGCCAGCACCGCCAGGGCCAGCAGCACCACGCCGGCGGCGACGAGCGCGACGGTCCACCACGAGCCCCACGCGAACTGCTGACCGGCCAGGGAGACCCAGACGAGCAGCGCGGAGACGCCGCCGGCCAGCAGCAGCGCGCCGAGGTAGTCGATGTGGACCTCGTGCCTGGCCTGCGGCGGCAGCTTCAGGCGGAACTGCAGCACGAAGAACGCCAGCACCGCGAAGGGCACGCCGACGTAGAAGCACCAGTGCCAGGACAGGTGCTCGGTGAGCACGCCGCCGATGAGCGGGCCGCCCACGGTGGCCAGGGCGAAGGTGGCGCCCAGGTAGCCGGAGTAGCGCCCGCGCTCGCGGGGGGTGACCATCGAGGCCAGGATGACCTGCGCCAGCGCCATGAGGCCGCCGCCGCCGATGCCCTGGAAGACGCGCAGGGTGATGAGCATCCCCATGTTCGTCGAGAGCCCGGCCACGGCCGAGGCGACGACGAAGACGACCAGGGCGACCTGGACGAGCGCCTTCTTGGAGAAGGTGTCGGCGAGCTTGCCCCAGATAGGGGTGGAGATGGTCGTGGCCAGCAGCGCGGCGGTGACGACCCACGTGTAGCTGGACTCGGTGCCGCCGAGGTCGCTGACGATCGTCGGCAGGGCGTTGGAGACGACCGTCGAGGACAGGATCGCGACGAACATGCCGAGCAGCAGCCCGGACAGCGCCTCCAGGACCTGCTGGTGGGTCATCTTGACGGGGGCCGCCCCCGGTCGGGCGGCGGTGGCGGTGGCGCTCATGCGTTCCCCTGCACGGTCTTCTCCTCGGTGGTGGTCCCGGCGGTGGCGCCGGTGGGGGTGCCGGCCAGCTTCTGCAGCAGGCGGGTCAGGTGGTCGATCTCGGCGTCGTCCCAGTCGGCCAGGCGCTGCACGAGGGCCTGGACGACCCGCTCGCGCCGGGTGCGCAGCTCCTCGGCCCCCGCGGCCGTCACGCGCAGGCGCTGCGAGCGGCCGTCGTCGGGGTCGGGGGAGGTCTCCAGCAGGCCGTCGGCGCGCAGGTGGGCCAGGTGCCGGCTGACGGTGGACAGGTCCAGGCCGAGCCGGTCGGCGACCTCGGTGGCGCGCAGGCTGCCGTGCTCGTGCACGACGGCCAGCGCGCTGGTGGTGGGCAGCGGTGCGGCACCGGTCAGCCCCCGGCGCGCCCGCACGAGGTGCGGGAGCACGGAGACCAGGGCGGCGCAGGCGGCGGCGGTGGCCATGGTGACCTCGGTCCACATGTTGGTGTGTGCAAGCAACGATATGCCGAGTGGTTGCACCACGCAAGCGTGCGCCCGTGCGCACCGGTCCGCGCGGCGGGGCGGGCCGGGCGGCGGGGCGGGCCTGGCGGCCCGCGGCGTCAGATCTGGGAGTTCAGGCGCGCCACGAGGCTGGCCAGCTGCGTCATGTCCGCCTCCGACCAGTCCTTCAGCCGCGAGTGCAGGCGCTCGCGGCGGGCCTGGCGGGCGGCGTGCACCTTCTCGGTGCCCACCGCGGACAGCCGCAGGCGCACGGCGCGGCCGTCGGTGGGGTCGGTGGAGCGCTCGACCAGGCCGAGGGTCTCCAGCAGCTGGACCTGCCGGCTCAGCGTGGGCTTGCCGATGCCGAAGAAGGTCGCCAGGTCCGAGGGGCGCGCCTCGCCGACGTCGTCCAGGCGCACCAGCAGGCTGTACGCCTCCGGTTCGAGGTCGGGGTGCACCGTGCGGGCCGTCTCCCGGCCGATCGCGCGCGAGCGGCGCAGCAGGACGGTGAGCTCCCGCTCCAGTTGTTCGGCCGCCTCGGAGTGCACGGGGGCAGGCTACCTCCGCCACCGGCCCCGCGGGGCGGTGCCCGATCACCCCGGCGCGTCGGGTTGTCCGCGCCGGACCGCCCACCTAGGGTGACGCCGATGCATCGGACCGATGCATCGGGGGAGGTGCGGTGGCAGAGCCGCCCGCGCCCTCCCGCGGTGGTCCCGAGTCGTCCCGGTGGGGAGGTGGTCGTCGTGCGCAGGCGGGGTGACGTCCTCCCGATGGCCGTGCTCGCGCTGCTGGCCGACGGCCCGCTGCACGGCTACGAGATCCGCCGGCGCCTCGACGTGCGGCTGGGCGCCTTCCGCGCCCTCTCCTACGGCACCCTCTACCCCTGCCTGCGCGCCCTGCAGGCCGGCGGGTGCCTGACCGAGACCACGGGCCAGCACGCGGTCGGCGCCGTCGGCGCCAAGCGCGCGCGCGTCGTGTACGAGATCACCGCGCGCGGCAGGGAGCGGCTCGCCGAGCTGCTGGAGGAGGCCGGTCCCGCCGCCTGGGAGGACGACGCGTTCGGGGTGCGCCTGGCGCTGTTCCAGCGCGTCGCGCCCCGCACGCGGCTGCGCGTGCTGGAGGGCCGGCGCGCCCGGCTCCTCGAGCGGCTCGAGCAGCTGTCCGTCTCCGTCGAGCGGGCGCAGGCCCAGGCCCAGCTCGACGCGTACGCCCTCGAGGCCCAGCGCCACGGCCTGGAGATCGTCCGCAGCGAGGTCGACTGGCTCGACCGCCTCATCACGGCCGAGCGCCGTGCGTCCCCCCGGCCGGTGAGCCCGGCCGGACCCCCTCCAGAGGAGAGTTGATGTCCGAGATCCGTGTCGCGATCGTGGGGGTCGGCAACTGCGCCGCCTCCCTCGTCCAGGGCGTCCACCACTACGCCGACGCCGACGACACCGCGACCGTGCCCGGCCTGATGCACGTGCGCTTCGGCGAGTACCACGTCCGCGACGTCACGTTCGTCGCCGCGTTCGACGTCGACGACAAGAAGGTCGGCACCGACCTCGCCGACGCCATCGGCGCCAGCGAGAACAACACCATCAAGATCGCCGACGTGCCGACCACCGGCGTGACCGTCCAGCGCGGCCCCACCCTCGACGGCCTGGGCCGCTACTACCGCGAGACGATCACCGAGTCCAGCGCCGAGCCCGTGGACGTGGTGGCCGCGCTGCGCGAGGCGCGCGTCGACGTCGTCGTCTGCTACCTGCCCGTCGGCTCCGAGGACGCGGCGAAGTACTACGCCCAGTGCGCCATCGACGCCGGCTGCGCGTTCGTCAACGCCCTGCCGGTCTTCATCGCGGGCACCCCGGAGTGGGCGCAGAAGTTCACCGACGCGGGCCTGCCCATCGTCGGCGACGACATCAAGTCCCAGGTCGGCGCGACCATCACCCACCGGGTGCTGGCCAAGCTGCTGGAGGACCGCGGCATCAAGCTCAAGCGGACGTACCAGCTCAACGTCGGCGGCAACATGGACTTCAAGAACATGCTGGAGCGCGACCGCCTGGAGTCCAAGAAGATCTCCAAGACCCAGGCCGTCACCAGCAACGTCCACGCCGACTTCGGCACCCGCGACGTGCACATCGGGCCCAGCGACTACGTCCAGTGGCTCGACGACCGCAAGTGGGCCTACGTGCGCCTGGAGGGCGAGGCGTTCGGCGGCGTGCCGCTGAACCTGGAGTACAAGCTCGAGGTCTGGGACTCCCCGAACTCCGCCGGCGTCATCATCGACGCGGTGCGCGCGGCCAAGATCGGCCTGGACCGCGGCATCGGCGGCCCGCTGCTGTCCCCCTCGGCGTACTTCATGAAGTCCCCGCCGGAGCAGCGCGACGACGAGACCGGCCGCGCCGCCCTCGAGGCGTTCATCGCCGGGACCGTCGAGCGCTGACCGCCCGTCCCCCCGCGAGGGCCCCGTGGTGCCACGTGCACCGCGGGGCCTTCGCGTTCCCCGTCCCCCCTGGTGTCGGGTTCGGCGCCGGGTGGTCAGGACGGGGAGGGTGGCCGGAGCACCCGCCGACGCCCGCGCCACGGCGACCACGGCACCGCGAGGACGGGACGAGGACGGGCCGCCCCGCAGGCGGTGGGGCGGCCCGTCGGGCGAGCGCGTCAGTCCTGCGCGGCGATCTCCGCCTTGGCGGTGAGCACCGGCGCCTGCTCGCCCTCGGCGACCGGCACCTCCTGCCAGGTGATCGAGGCCGCGCGGCCGGCGGCCAGCACGTCGGCCTCCGCGCGGGCGGCGTCGGCGATCGCGCCGGCGGGGCCGACGACGGTGGCGGCGGTCAGCGCGGTCTTCTGCGAGACCTTCGCCTCGCTCTTGACCTTGCGCAGCGCCGACAGCGCCTGCCCGGCGCCGCCGAGCACCCCGAGCGCGTCGGTGTCCGCGGCGGCCGGGCCCAGCTCGTCGACGAGCGGCCAGGTGGCGGTGTGCACCGAGCCGTCCTGCCACCACGACCACACCTCCTCGGCGGCGAACGGCAGGAACGGGGCGAACAGGCGCAGCAGGGTGCGCAGCGCGATCGCCGCGGTCGCCCGCGCCGAGGCCTGCGGGCCCTCGCCGCGCGCGCCGTAGGCGCGGTCCTTGACCAGCTCGACCCAGTCGTCGCAGAAGGTCCAGAAGAACCGCTCGGTGACGTCCAGGGCGGTGGCGTGGTCGTAGCGCTCGAAGGCGTCGGTGGCGGTGCGCACCACCTGCGCCAGGTGGGCCAGGACGCTGGCGTCCAGGGCCTCGGTGACCGCGGCCGGGTCGGCGGCGGTGCCGCGCTCGACGCCCAGGCCCAGGACGAACTTCGAGGCGTTGAGCAGCTTGACCGCCAGCCGGCGGCCGACCTTCATCTGCCCGGTGTCGAAGGTGGCGTCGGTGCCCAGCCGGGAGGACGCCGCCCAGTAGCGCACCGCGTCGGAGCCGTGCTCCTCCAGCAGGGCCAGCGGGGTGACGACGTTGCCCCTCGACTTGGACATCTTCTTGCGGTCCGGGTCGAGGATCCAGCCCGACAGCGCCGCGCGCGACCACGGCAGCCCGCCGGTCTCCAGGTGCGAGCGCACCACGGTGGAGAACAGCCAGGTGCGGATGATGTCCTGCCCCTGCGGGCGCAGGTCCATCGGGTAGACCCGGGCGAACAGGTCCTCGTCGCGCTCCCAGCCGCTGACCAGCAGCGGGGTCAGCGAGGAGGTGGCCCAGGTGTCCATGACGTCGGGGTCGGCGGCGAAGCCGCCGGGCAGACCGCGCTGGTCCTCGGTGTAGCCGGGGGCCGCCTCGGCGGCCGGGTCCACCGGCAGGGACGCCTCGTCCGGGACGATCGGGGAGTCGTGGACCGGCTCGCCGTCGGCGTCGAGCGGGTACCAGACGGGGAAGGGCACCCCGAAGAAGCGCTGCCGCGAGATGAGCCAGTCGCCGTTGAGCCCGGAGACCCAGTGGTCGTAGCGGTGCTTCATGTGCTCGGGGTGCCAGGCCAGCTGCGCGCCGCGCTCCAGCAGCGCGGAGCGCAGGTCCGCGTCGCGCCCGCCGTTGCGCAGGTACCACTGCCGGGTCGAGACGATCTCGAGGGGGCGGTCGCCCTTCTCGTAGAACTTCACCGGGTGGGTGATCCGCTCCGGCTCGCCCACCATGTCCCCGGAGGCCTGCAGCGCCTCGACGATCGCCTTCTGGGCGCTGAACACCGTCGTCCCGGCGATCGAGGCGTAGAGCTCCGCGCCCGGCCCGTCCGCCAGCCACGCCGGGGTCTCGCGCAGCAGCCGGCCGTCGCGGCCGACGACGGCCCGGTTCGGCAGCTGCAGCTCCCGCCACCAGGTGATGTCGGTGGTGTCGCCGAAGGTGCAGATCATGGCGATGCCCGACCCCTTCGCGGGGTCGGCCAGCTCGTGCGCCAGCACCGGCACCTCGACGCCGAACAGCGGCGTGCGCACCGTGGTGCCGAACAGCGGCTGGTAGCGCTCGTCGTCGGGGTGGGCCACCAGCGCCACGCAGGCCGGCAGCAGCACCGGGCGGGTCGTCTCGACGAACACCGGCTCGCCCCCGGCGGTGGGGGTGAAGCCGATCCGGTGGTAGGCGCCCTCGGTCTCGCGGTCCTCCAGCTCGGCCTGCGCGACGGCCGTGCGGAACGTCGTGTCCCACAGCGTCGGCGCCTGCTGGGAGTAGGCCTCGCCGCGGGCGAGGTTGCGCAGGAAGGCGCGCTGCGCGGTGGCGCGCGAGGACGCCGAGATCGTGGAGTACGTGTGCGACCAGTCCACCGACAGGCCCAGGCGCCGCCACAGCGACTCGAAGACCTGCTCGTCCTCGGCGGTCAGCCGGTCGCACAGCTCGACGAAGTTGCGCCGCGAGACCTGCGCGAAGTCGCGGTCGTTCTTCGGCGCCTTCTCCGGCGGGGTGAAGGAGGGGTCGTACGGCAGCGAGGGGTCGCAGCGCACGCCGTAGTGGTTCTGCACGCGCCGCTCGGTGGGCAGGCCGTTGTCGTCCCAGCCCATCGGGTAGAAGACCGACTTGCCGCGCATGCGCTGGAAGCGGGCGACGACGTCGGTGTGGGTGTAGCTGAAGACGTGCCCGACGTGCAGCGAGCCGGAGACGGTGGGCGGCGGGGTGTCGATGGAGTAGACGTCGGCGCGCTCGGCGGTGCGGTCGAAGGCGTAGGTGCCGGCCTCCTGCCAGGCCGGGGCCCAGCGCTGCTCCAGGCCGTCCACGGTGGGGCGGTCGGGCACCGAGACGCCGGTGGCGGTGCCGTCCGGTCGGTGCTGGGGGGCGGGCGCGGTGCTGGCGTCGGACATGCCCCCATCATCCCGCAGCCCGCGGGGGTGAAGAGCGCGGTCCGCGGCGTCGATGACCCACCGTGCACCGCACCCGCCGCCGTCCGGCCCCCTGGGCCGCGTACCTGGTGCTCGCCGGCGCGCTCGCGGTGCTGACCTCCTGCCTGGGCGGCCTGGCCCGCGACGCGCTCATCGCGTGCGTGAGCGCCTCCAGCGCGCTGGCCGTCGCCGCCGGGGTGCGCCTGCACCGCCCGGTGCGCGCGGCGTCGTGGTGGTGGATGGCCGCGGGGCTGGGCGCGTGGGCGCTCGGCGACGCGCTGTGGGCGCTGGTGTACGAGGTGCTCGGCTCGCGCGAGTACCCCGCCGCGCCGGACGTGGCCTACCTGCTGGCCTACCCGCTGCTGGGGGCGTCCCTGCTGCGCCTGGCGCGCTCGGCGCGACCGGGCCGCGACCTCGAGGGCGTCATCGACGCGACCGTGCTCTCGGTGGGGGCCGGGCTGCTGTCGTGGGTGTTCCTGCTGCGCCCGGCGCTGGGTCAGCTGGAGGAGGACCTGCTCGGCGGGGCCGTCAGCGCGGCCTACCCCCTCGGCGACGTCTTCGTCCTGGCGGTGCTGGTGCGGCTGGTCTCGGCGGCGGGCACGCGCTCGGCGAGCTCGCGGCTGCTGGTGGCCGCCGTCGGGCTCATGCTCGCCGCGGACGTCGCCTTCCAGGTGGTGTACGCCGTCACCGGCTACGACGTGGTGTTCCTGGACCCGGTGTGGATGGCCAGCTACGTGCTGTGGGGGGCGGCGGCGCTGCACCCCTCGATGCGCCGGCTCTCCGACCCCGCCCCCGACCGCGGCAGGGGCCTGGGCGCCGGCCGCCTGGCGCTGCTGGCGGGGGCGAGCCTGCTCTCGCCGGGCACCCTGGCCCTGCAGCTGCTCACCGGTGCGCCGCTGTCGGCGTGGGCGGTGGTGCTGACCTCCTCGGTGCTGTTCCTGCTCGTGGTGGCGCGCATGTGGACGCTGCTGCGCCGGCTGGGCGCGCAGGCGGGCCAGCTGGACGCGCTGGCGCGCACCGACGCGCTGACGGGGCTGCCCAACCGCCGCAGCGCCGACGCGGAGCTGCAGCGGCTGCGCGCGCGGGCGGCGGCCGCCGGCACGCCGCTGGTCGTGGCGCTGCTGGACCTGGACCGCTTCAAGCGCTTCAACGACGGCTTCGGGCACGCCGCCGGCGACGCGCTGCTCGTGGGCGCCGCGCGCGCCTGGGAGCGCGAGCTGCCCGGCGGGGTGCTGCTGGGCCGCTGGGGCGGGGAGGAGTTCCTCGTGGCCGCCGAGGGCCTAGGGCCCGGCCGGGTGGAGGCGCTGCTGCAGCGGCTGCGGGAGGTGGTGCCCTCGGGGCAGTCCTTCTCGGCGGGCCTGGCGCTCTGGGACGGCGCCGAGGCGCCGGAGGCGCTGCTCGCCCGCGCCGACGGCGCGCTGTACGCGGCCAAGGCGGCCGGGCGCGGGTGCACCCGGCGCGCCCCCGGCCCGGGCGCACCGGGCGGGGCGCCCGCGCCGGGGCGGCCCGCGCCGGTGGCGGGGGCGCTCAGCCCGGGTGGAAGCGGCGGCCGGTGACGCGCTCGGAGGCGCCGACGCGGTCCAGGTAGGGCGTGGCGCCCCCGGTGGAGAGGGGGTGGCCGGTGCCCAGCACGAGGCACACGTCGACGTCCTCGGGGCCGGCGACGACGCCCTCGTCGAGCACGCGGCGCACCTCGTCGGCCAGGGCGTCCTGCACCCGGCGCAGCAGCTCGGGCCCGCCGACCGGCTCCCGGCCCTGCACGAGCACCCGCTCGGCGGCGCCGGTGGCCTCCACCGGCCCCCGCTCGGTGACCAGCGGCGGTGAGCCCGCCTCGACCCAGCGGCGCAGGTTGTCCGAGACGCGGTAGCGCCCGGGGAACGCGGCCGCCAGCGCCTCGTGCACGTGCAGCATGACCGCCGGCCCCACGAACGAGGCCAGCCGGAAGGGCGTCATGGGCAGGCCCAGCTCGTCCAGGGCGTGCTCGGCCTCCAGCAGCGGGGTGCCGGCGTCCACGGCGCGCAGCACCTCGTCGAACACCCGGGTGGAGATGCGGTTGACGACGAAGGCGGGCGCGTCGCGCACGGGCACGCACGTCTTGCCCAGCTGCGCGCCCACCGCGAACGCGGTCGCCAGGGTCGCCTCGTCGGTGGAGGGCGTGCGCACGACCTCCACCAGCGGCAGCACCGCGACGGGGTTGAAGAAGTGCAGCCCGACGAACCGCTCGGGGTGCTCCAGCACCGAGGCCATCGCCGTGACCGACAGGGAGCTGGTGTTGGTGGCGACGACGGCGTCCTCGCGCAGCAGCGGCTCCACCTCGCGCAGCACGGCGTGCTTGACGGCCATCTCCTCGAACACCGCCTCGACCACGAGGTCGCAGTCGGCCAGCGCGGCCTTCTCGACCGACCCGGACGCGCTCGCCCTCAGCCGGTCCGCGGTGCCGGGCGTGAGGCGGCCCCGGGCGAGCAGGTCGTCCACGCCGGAGCGCACGGCCGCGAGCCCCTGCGCGACGCGGGCCTCGTCGACGTCGGTGAGCACCACGGGCACCTGCAGCCGGTGCAGCAGCAGCAGCGCGATCTGGCTCGCCATCCGCCCGGCGCCGACGACGCCCGCGCGGGTGACCGGCCGGGCCAGCTCCCGCGGGGGCGCCCCGGCGGGCTCCTTGCGGTAGCGCTGCACGAGGTCGAAGGCGTACAGCGAGGCGCGCAGCTGCGGGGAGGCGACGAGGTCGGCGATCGCCTCGTCCTCGGCGGCGAAGTGCGCCTCGCGGGTGCTCGTGCGCGCGGCCGCGATCAGGTCCAGCGCCCGGTACGGGGCGGGCGCGGCGCCGCGCACGCGGGCGTCGGCCGCGGCGCGCCCGCGCGCGACGGCCGCCTCCCACGCGGCGGCCTCCTCGGCCCCCGGCAGCGGCGCGCGCCGCGGCACGCGCACCCGCCCGGCGAGGACGGCGGCCGTCCAGCGCAGCGACTGCACCAGGAAGTCGGCCGGTTCCAGCGCCACGTCGGCGATGCCGAGCTGCACGGCCGCGGGACCGGTGAGCGTGCGGTCGCCCGCCAGCGGGTCCTGCACGGCGACGCGCACGGCGACGTCGGGACCGGCCAGGTGCGGCAGCAGCCAGGTGCCGCCCCAGCCGGGCACCAGGCCCAGGCGGGTCTCGGGCAGGCCCAGGCCGCGGGCGGTGGTGGCCACCGTGCGGTACGTGGCGTGCAGGGCGGTCTCCAGCCCGCCGCCCAGGGCCGTGCCGCCGACGTACGCGAACGACGGCACGCCCAAGGTGGCGAGCCGGCCGAGGACCTCGTGGCCCAGGCGCCCGGTGGCCAGCCCCGCCGCGCGGTCGGCGCCGGCCACCGCCTTCAGGTCCGCCCCGGCGCAGAAGGTCCCCTGCGCGCCGGTGACGCCCACGGCGGCGACCTCGCCGGCGGCGGCCAGGTGCGCGGCCTCCTCCAGCGCCTCGCGCAGCTGCGCCAGCGCCGCGGCGCCCAGCACGAACGGGCGGCGCGGCTCGCCGGGGTCCAGGGTCAGCAGGGCCAGGCGGGCGGGTCCGGCGGGCTGCCCGGGCGCGCCGGGCAGGTCCACGACGCGCACGTGCACGGGCATCAGCGGGCCTCCCCGTCGGTGGTGGCGCTGGCGGTGGTGGCGCTCGCGGTGGTGGCGCTGGCGGCGGTGGGCTCGTACTCGGCGTGGTGCGGGTTCTCCCAGAGCACCGTGGCGCCCTGCCCGAGCCCGACGCACAGGGCGGTCAGGCCGTAGCGGACCTCGGGGTGCTCGGCGAACTGCCGGGCCAGCTGGGTCATCAGCCGCACGCCGGAGGCGGCCAGCGGGTGGCCGATCGCGATCGCGCCGCCGTAGGGGTTCACGCGCTCGTCGTCGTCGGCGAGGCCGAAGTGGTCCAGGAAGGCGAGGACCTGCACGGCGAAGGCCTCGTTGAGCTCGAACAGTCCGATGTCCTCGATCGTCAGGCCCGCGCGCGCCAGCGCCTTCTCGGTGGAGGGGATCGGGCCCAGGCCCATGACGCCCGGCTCGACGCCGGCGTGGGCGAAGCCGACCAGGCGCATGCGGGCGCTCAGGCCCAGCTCGGCGGCGGTGCCCTCCTCGGCGAGCAGGCAGGCGGTGGCGCCGTCGGTCAGGGGCGAGGCGTTGCCGGCGGTGACGCGCCCGTGGGGGCGGAAGGGGGTGCGCAGGCCCGCCAGGGCCTCGACGGTGGTGTCCGGGCGGGCCAGCTCGTCGGCGGTGGCCAGGCCCCAGCCCCGCCCGGCGACGGAGGTGGCCACGGGCACGAGGTCGGCGCCGATGCGCCCGGCGGCCACCGCCGCCGCGAACTTCCGCTGGCTGGCGGCCGCGTACTCGTCGGTGCGCCGGCGGGTCAGGGCGGGGGAGCGGTCGTGCAGCGCCTCGGCGGTCCTGCCCATGTCCAGGGCGTCGGCGTCGACGAGGCGCTCGGCGAGGAAGCGCGGGTTGGGGTCCAGGCCCTGCCCGAGGGGGTGGCGGCCCATGTGCTCCACGCCGCCGGCCAGCGCCACGTCCAGGGCGCCGACGGCGATGCAGGCGGCGACCGTGGTGACCGCGGTCACGGCGCCGGCGCACCAGCGGTCGACCGCGTAGCCGGGGGTGCTCACCGGCAGACCGGCCAGCAGCGCGGCGCTGCGCCCGAGCACCAGCCCCTGGTCGCCGCTCTGCGTGGCGGCCGCGACCGCGACCTCCTCCACGCGCTCGGGCGGCAGGGAGGGGTTGCGCCGCAGCAGCTCGCGCAGGCACGCGACGACGAGGTCGTCGGCGCGCGTGCCGGCGTGCAGCCCGTCGGGGCGGGCCCTGCCGAAGGGGGTGCGCACGCCGTCGGCGAACACGACGCCGCGCGCTGCGGGGGCGGAGCGGGCCACGGGACCTCCTCGTTCGGTGGCGGCGGGCCGCGCGCGGCGGCCCGGCGCCACCGTACGCCCGCACCCCGGGTACGCGGTACCGCCGGTGACAGGTAGTTCGCCCGGGTGCGGCGCGAGATCCGCCCGGGTGCGGCGCGAGATCCGCCCGGGTGCGGCGGGCGCGCGGGGGGCGCCCGCGGGTAGGATCGCGGGCACAGGCGTCGACCCGGCCATCACCGGTGAGCCTCCGGAAGAACGGGCACCCCCGGGTGCCCCACTAGACCCGGACGGGTCCGGCCCGTGACAGCCGGGCGACGAGCGGTCGTCGTCGCACCTCCCGCTGCGGAGGGGCGCCGGCGGCAAGCGGGGTGGTACCGCGGCACCGCCGGCCCCGGCGGGAGTCGTCCCCGCGGCACAGCCAGCGTCGTCGAGGAGAACGCGTGTCCGAGGTCACGGACCAGGCGGTCGACCAGGCCCCCGAGCCGGTCGGCAGCCCCAGCGAGCAGAGCGGTTCCAGCCCCCGCTTCCCCGAGATCGAGCGCGCCGTGCTGGACTCCTGGGCCGCCGACGGCACCTTCGCCGCCAGCGTGGAGGCCCGGCGCGGCTCGGCCGCCGGCGAGTTCGTCTTCTACGACGGCCCGCCCTTCGCCAACGGCCTGCCGCACTACGGCCACCTGCTCACCGGGTACGTCAAGGACGTCGTGCCGCGCTACAAGACCATGCGCGGGTACCGGGTGGAGCGCCGCTTCGGCTGGGACACCCACGGCCTGCCCGCCGAGGTCGAGGCCGAGCGCCAGCTCGGCATCACCCACAAGTCCGAGATCGAGACCATGGGCATCGCGACGTTCAACGACGCGTGCCGCTCCTCGGTGCTGCGCTACACGCGCGAGTGGGAGGAGTACGTCACCCGCCAGGCGCGCTGGGTGGACTTCGCCAACGACTACAAGACCCTCGACACCGACTACATGGAGTCGGTGATGTGGGCGTTCAAGACGCTGCACGACAAGGGCCTGGTCTACGAGGGCTTCCGCGTGCTGGCGTACTGCTGGCGCTGCGAGACGCCGCTGTCGAACTCCGAGACGCGCCTGGACGACGTCTACCGCGACCGGCAGGACCCGGCCGTCACCGTCGGCTTCCCCCTGCAGGGCTCGCCGGCGCACCCGGAGCTGGACGGCGTGCTGGCGCTGGTGTGGACGACGACCCCGTGGACGCTGCCGAGCAACCTCGCGGTGGCCGTGCACCCGGAGCTGGACTACGTCGTCGTCGACGGCGCGCCCGGCACCGAGCACGCCGGGCGCCGGTTCCTGCTGGCCGAGGCGCGCGTGGGCCACTACGCGCGCGAGCTGGGCGAGGACGCCGCCGAGCGCGTCAGCGCCCGCTTGCGCGGCGCGGACCTGCTCGGCGAGCGCTACCGCCCGCCGTTCGCGTACTTCGAGGGCCGCGAGAACGCCCACCGGGTGCTGCCCGCCGACTACGTCACCACCGACTCCGGCACCGGCCTGGTGCACATCGCCCCCGCCTTCGGCGAGGACGACAAGGCCGTCACCGACGCCGCCGGCATCGTGCCGGTGGTGCCGGTGGACGGGCGCGGCCGCTTCACCGCGGAGGTGCCCGACCTCGCCGGCCAGCACGTCTTCGACGCCAACCGGCCCATCGCCCGCGCGCTGCGCGACGGCGTGCCCAGCGGTGCCGTGCTGCTGCGCCAGGAGACCTACGACCACCCGTACCCGCACTGCTGGCGCTGCGGCAACGCGCTGATCTACCGCGCCGTCTCCAGCTGGTTCGTGAAGGTCACCGCGATCCGCGAGCGCATGGTCGAGCTGAACCAGGACATCACCTGGGTGCCCGAGCACGTCAAGGACGGCTCCTTCGGCAAGTGGCTGGCCGGCGCGCGCGACTGGTCCATCAGCCGCAACCGCTACTGGGGCAGCCCGATCCCGGTGTGGACCTCGGACGACCCGGCGTACCCGCGCACCGACGTGTACGGCTCGCTGGACGAGCTCGAGCGCGACTTCGGCGTGCGCCCGGCCGACCTGCACCGCCCCTTCGTCGACGAGCTGACCCGGCCCAACCCCGACGACCCGACGGGCCGCTCCACCATGCGCCGGGTGCCGGAGGTGCTCGACTGCTGGTTCGAGTCCGGCTCCATGCCCTTCGCGCAGGTGCACTACCCGTTCGAGAACACCGAGTGGTTCGAGAGCCACTACCCGGGCGACTTCATCGTGGAGTACATCGGGCAGACCCGCGGCTGGTTCTACACGCTGCACGTGCTGGCCACCGCGCTCTTCGACCGCCCGGCGTTCCGCACCTGCGTCTCGCACGGCATCCTGCTGGGCGACGACGGGCGCAAGATGAGCAAGTCGCTGCGCAACTACCCGGACGTCTCCGAGGTGCTCGACCGCGACGGCTCCGACGCCATGCGCTGGTTCCTCATGAGCTCGCCGGTGCTGCGCGGGGGCAACCTCGTCGTCACCGAGGCGGGCATCCGCGACTCCGTGCGCCAGGTGCTGCTGCCGCTGTGGAACACCGTCCAGTTCTTCCGGCTGTACTCGGGCACCTCCAGCCACACCCCGCGCTGGCGCACCACGTCCCCGGACGTGCTGGACCGCTACGTCCTCGCCAAGCTGCACGACGCGGTCGTGGCCGTCACCGCCCAGCTCGACGCGTACGACATCGCCGGGGCCTGCGAGAGCGTGCGGCAGTTCCTCGACGTGCTGACCAACTGGTACGTGCGCCGCTCGCGCGCGGCGTTCTGGGACGGGGAGTCCGAGCGCGCCCGCGACGCGCTGGACACCCTGCACACGGTGCTGGAGACGACCTCGCGGCTGCTGGCCCCGCTGCTGCCGCTGGTCTCCGAGCACGTCTGGCGCGAGCTGACCGGCGGGCGCTCGGTGCACCTGACCGACTGGCCCGACCCGGTGGACCTGCCGGCCGACGACGCGCTCGTGGCGGCCATGGACGCCGCGCGCTCGGCGTGCTCGGCGGCCCTGGCGCTGCGCAAGGCGAACGGGCTGCGGGTGCGCCTGCCGCTGAGCCGCCTGGAGGTCCTCGTGCCCGACCCGGCTGCGCTGGAGCCCTTCGCCCGGCTGGTCGCCGAGGAGGTCAACGTGCGCGAGGTCGCCCTGGGCGACGTCGGGCGCGCCGTCGAGCACGGCGTGAGGGCCAAGCTGACCGTCAACGCCCGCGCCGCCGGCCCGCGCCTGGGCAAGCAGGTGCAGCAGGTCATCCGGGCCTCGAAGTCCGGCGACTGGGAGGAGCGGGCCGACGGCACGGTCGTCGCCGGCGGCGTCGAGCTGGCCGAGGGGGAGTACGAGCTGACCACCACCGTCGAGGGCGGCCGCGAGGGCCTGACCACGGCCGCCCTGGACGGCGGCGGGTTCGTCGTCCTGGACACCGCGGTCACCCCCGAGCTGGCCGCCGAGGGCGTCGCCCGCGACGTGGTGCGCCTGGTGCAGCAGGCCCGCCGCGACGCCGGCCTGCACGTGTCCGACCGCATCCGCCTGACCGTCGCCGCCGACGGCCCCGTCTGGGAGGCGCTGGTCACCCACCAGAACCTCGTCGTCGAGGAGACCCTGGCGCAGCAGTTCGGCTCCTCGGGCAGCGCCGACGCCCTGCCCGCCGAGCGCGCCACCCTGGTGGCCTCGGTGGAGGGCCACGAGGTCCGCGTCGCCGTCGAGAAGCTGGAGGAGCGGTGAACCCCGGAGCCCGCGACGAGCACGCGCGCGAGCGCGGCGAGGAGCACGCCCACCTCGAGCCGGGCGTGCTCGAGGACGACGTCGCCTTCGGCGGCGACGCGCTGCGGCGCGGGCGCGTGCCGCAGGACCGCCGGGCGCCGGCCACCGGCGCCGAGCGGCGCCGGCGCGAGGAGCGCCGCGCCTCCGGCGCCGACGACGACCCCCGCTACGCGCAGGTCGTCGCCTCGATCCTGGCCCGCAACCCCGAGCACCGCATCCACCCCACCCTCGAGCGCGTCCGGGAGGCGTGCCGGCTGCTCGGCGACCCGCAGCTGGCGTACCGGGTGGTGCACGTGGCCGGCACCAACGGCAAGACGTCCACCACGCGCATGGTCGAGCGGCTGGTGCGCGAGCACGACCTGCGCACCGGCCGCTTCACCAGCCCGCACCTGGTGGAGGTCACCGAGCGCATCGCGATCGACGGCGAGCCGATCTCCCGGCCGGCGTTCGTGCGCGCCTTCGACGACGTCGAGCCCGTCGTGGCGGTGCTCGACGAGCGCGCCGCCGCGGCCGGGGAGCCGCGGCTGAGCTTCTTCGAGGTCCTCACCCTCATGGCCTTCGCCGCCTTCGCCGACGCCCCCGTGGACGTCGCCGTCGTCGAGACCGGCCTGGGCGGCACCTGGGACACCACGAACGTCGTCGTGCCCGACGTCGCGGTGGTCACCCCCGTGGCGATGGACCACGAGGCGTGGCTGGGCTCGACGCTGGAGGAGGTCGCCTCCCACAAGGCCGGCATCGTCAAGCACGGCGCCACGTTCGTCATGGGCCGCCAGCAGGAGGAGGCCGCCGGCGTGCTGCTGGCCCGCGCCGCCGCCGAGCGGGTCACCGTGGTGCGCGAGGGCGTCGACTTCGGCGTGCAGGAGCGCTCGCTGGCCGTCGGCGGGCAGCTGCTGACGCTGCGCACCCGCGGGGGCACCTACACCGACGTGCTGCTGCCCCTGCACGGTTCGCACCAGGCCGACAACGCCGCCACCGCGCTCAGCGCCGCCGAGGCGCTGCTGGCGCTGCCCGGCGACGCGCTGCCGCCGGGGCTGGTGGAGGCCGCCTTCGCCGACGTCTCCTCCCCGGGCCGCCTGGAGGTGCTGCGCACCTCCCCGACGATCCTGGTGGACTCCGCCCACAACCCCGCCGGCGCGCAGGCGCTGGCGGAGGCCGTCGCCGAGGCGTTCACCCTCTCCCGCCTGGTGGGGGTGCTCGCCGTCGCCGGCGACAAGGACGTCGACGGCGTCCTGGCCGCCCTGGAGCCGGTGCTGGCCGAGGTCGTGGTCACCCGCTCCTCCTCGCCGCGCTCGCTGGAGCCCGCCGAGCTGGCCGAGGTCGCCGAGGACGTCTTCGGCGAGGACCGCGTGCACGTGGCCGAGCGCCTCGACGAGGCGCTGGCGCGCGCGGTGGACCTGGCCGAGGCGGAGGTCGGCCCCGGCGCCGGGGTGCTGGTGGCCGGGTCGGTGGTGCTCGCCGGGGACGTGCGGCGCCTGCTGGGCAGGGGGGAGGAGCGGTGAGGAACCCCAAGCGGGTGCTCGCGGCGAGCACCCTGGCCGCCGAGGCGCTGGTCGTCTTCTTCGCCACCCTGGCCGCCACCGCGCTGGACCGCGCCCAGCAGGGCACCTACCTCCTCGCCGGCGGCGTCCTGGCGCTGCTGTGCGTGCTGTGCGCGGGCCTGCTGCGCTCGCGCGCCGGCTACGCCCTCGGCTGGGCGCTGCAGGTGGTCATCGTCGCCTCCGGCTTCGTCGTGCCCGAGGTCTTCCGCTGGACCATGGTCGTCATCGGCGTGGTCTTCGCCGGCATCTGGTTCGCGTGCCTGCGCGTGGGCACGCGCGTCGAGCGCGAGCGCGAGGTCGTCGCCCGCGGCCTGGCCGAGCGCGAGGGGCGGCGCGAGGGCGGCGGGCCCTCCGAGGCCGGCGGCGCGTCAGCCGCGTCGGCCGCGTCAGGTGTGTCGGGCGGGCGCGGGCGCCTCGCCCATCTCCTCCAGCTCGCGGCCCTTCGTCTCCGGGACCGCCTTGAGCACGAAGAAGAACGACAGCAGCGCGAACGCGGCGTACAGGCCGTAGGCGAACGTCAGGCCCAGCTCGGACAGCGGCGGGAACGTCGTGGAGATGGCGAAGTTCGCCAGCCACTGCGCCGCGGCGGCCACGGCCAGGGCCGCGGCGCGGATGCGGCCGGGGAACATCTCGCCCAGCAGCACCCACACGATCGGGCCCCAGGTGGCGCCGAAGCCGATGACGAAGAGGTTCGCGGCGACCACGGCCACCGGGCCCCAGGCGCCGGGCAGGCTGATGTCCTCGCCGGAGCCGGTGGCCTGCGAGAACGCCACCGCCATGACCGCCAGCGCGACGAACATCGTCGCCGAGCCGGCGACCAGCAGCGGCTTGCGCCCCACCCTGTCGACGGTGGCGATGGCGATGAAGGTGACCACGACGTTGGTCACCGCCGTGATCGTGGAGGTGGTGAAGGCGTCCTCGGACTCGAAGCCGACGGAGTTCCACAGCGACGTGGAGTAGTAGAAGATCACGTTGATGCCGACGGCCTGCTGGAAGACGGAGAGCAGGATGCCGACCCACACGATGGGCTGCAGGCCCAGGCGCGGGCCGCGCAGGTCGCGCAGGCTCGGCTCGTCCTCGCGCTGCATGCTGCGGCGGATGTCGGCGACCTTGCGCTGCAGCGCGCCGAGGTTGCGGGTGCCCAGCACCTCGCGCAGCACGTCGGTCGCCTTCTGGGTCTGGCCCTGCGCGATGAGGTAGCGCGGCGACTCGGGCACCTGCAGGGCCAGGAACGCCCACACCACCGAGGGGACCACGCCGACGAGGAACATCCAGCGCCACGCCTCCCAGCCCAGCCAGGTGGTCTCCCCGGCGCCGCCGGCGGTGTTGGCGATGAAGGCGTCCGAGAGCAGCGCGGCGAAGATGCCGACGGTGATCGCGAGCTGCTGCAGCGAGCCGAGCCGGCCGCGCACGTGGGCGGGGGCCACCTCGGCGATGTAGGTGGGGGCGATGACCGAGGCCACGCCCACGCCGACGCCGCCGACCACGCGCCAGGCGATGAGGTCCCACACGGCGAAGGCGAACGCGGAACCGACGGCGCTGACCGCGAAGAGCAGCCCGCCGATGACCATGACGGCCTTGCGGCCGAAGCGGTCGGCCAGGCGCCCGGCGAACCACGCGCCCACGGCGGCGCCGAGCAGCGCGCACGAGACGGCGAAGCCCTCCAGGAAGCCGCTGAGGCCGAACTGGCCGGCGACGGCGTCGACCGCTCCGTTGACGACCGCGGTGTCGAAGCCGAACAGGAAGCCGCCGATGGCGGCCACCACCGAGATGAGCACCACCTTCGTGGTCGTGCGCTGGCGCTCCTCCGCGTCGGGGCTGGAGTGCTCCGCTGACATCCGGGCTCCTGGTGGTCGGGTGGCTCCGGGAACGCCGGGCCGGCGTGGCGCCCCGGTGCGGAGCCCGTGGATGATCGTCCGCCCGCGCCCGCGCCCGCGCACCCCGACGGGCCCGGGGCCGGGGGCTCGAGCCCACCCCCGCACGGCCCCGGCGCGGCCCCGGCGTCGCCGCGCTCGGCTCAGGCGTCCTCGCCGCGCGCGGTGGCCAGGTCGTGGGCGGCGAGGTCGACGGCCTCCTCCGCGCGGCGGGCGGCGTCGACCAGCCCGGCCAGCGCCGAGCCGTCCGGCACGCGCGCGGAGCGGGCCGCGTACGCCTTCGACAGCGCCTTCGCCTCGGCGGCCAGGTCGGCCAGCACGTCGGCGGCCTCCTCGCGCGCGGCGCGCAGGGCCTCCTCCTGCGCGCGGGTGTCCTCGCGGTCGCTGCGCAGCGCCACGGCGTCCTCCCTCGTCCGGGCCGGTGCCCCTCACCGGTGCGCCGCCATGCTGTCAGGTCGGCGCGGCGGGTGGCCGGGCTCGGGTGGCCGGGGCGCCGCGCGGGCCGGGGCCGCCTGGGTAGGGTGCGGGCCGTGGCCACCCAGAGCGACGTCCAGCGCACCCTCGTCCTCGTCAAGCCGGACGGCGTCCGGCGCAACCTCACCGGGGAGGTGCTGCGCCGGATCGAGGCCAAGGGCTACTCCCTGGTGGCGCTGCAGCTGCGCACCGCCGACCGCGAGCTGCTCGCCGGGCACTACGCCGAGCACGAGGGCAAGCCCTTCTACGAGCCGCTGGTGGAGTTCATGTCCTCCGGCCCCGTGGTCGCCGCCGTCGTCGAGGGGCACCGCGCCATCGAGGGCTTCCGCTCCCTGGCCGGCACCACCGACCCCACCACCGCCGCGCCGGGCACCGTCCGCGGCGACCTGGGCCGCGACTGGGGCCTGGCGGTGCAGCAGAACCTCGTGCACGGCTCCGACTCGCCCGAGTCCGCCGCCCGCGAGATCGGGCTGTGGTTCCCCGGGCTCTGACCCGCGGGCCGCGGCGGTGGGTCCGGCGGCGATGAGTCCGGCGCGCCGCCGGGGTCACCACGTGCAGGAGGGCCCGCCCGGGCCCGCGAGCCGAAGGAGCCGGCCGTGCGCATGATCTTCGTCAACCTCCCGGTGACCGACCTGCAGGCCTCCGAGGGGTTCTTCACCTCCCTGGGGTTCACCAAGAACCCCGAGTTCAGCGACGAGGGCACCACCTGCGTCGTGATCGAGGAGAACGTCATCGCCATGCTGCACGCGCCGGAGAAGTGGAAGGGGTTCCTGCGCTCCGAGCCGGCGCAGCCGGGCACCACCGAGGTGATGATCGCCCTGTCCGCCTCCAGCCGCGAGGAGTGCGACGACCTGCGCGCGAAGGCGCTGGCGAACGGCGGCTCGGAGTACGCCCCGGCGACGGACTTCGGCTGGATGTACGGCGTCAGCTTCCGCGACCCCGACGGGCACGTGTGGGAGCTGAGCTGGATGGACCTCGAGGCGGCCCGGCAGGCCGGCGGCCCGACGGCCTGAGCACCGCCGGGCGCGGGTGGTGCCGCGCCCGGCGGGCCGTCGGCGCCCGTCGACGCCCGTGGACGGCCGGCGGCGCGGGCGCACGGCCGTCGACGGCGCGGGCACGCGGCCCTAGGGTTCGCGGCGCCGCCGCGAGGACGCGGCGGCGACCCCAGTGCCCCGGGAGGGCCCGATGGCCACGCCGTTCCCCACCGCCCGCACCGCCGTCGTCACCGGCGCCGGCTCCCCGCGCGGCATCGGGCGCGCCCTGGCGCACCGGCTGGCGCGCGGCGGCTGGGCCGTGGCCGTGCTGGACCTCGACGGTGCCGCGGCGCGCGCCGTCGCCGCCGAGCTCACCGGCGCCGGCGGCGCCGCTGCGGGCGTGCAGGTCGACGTCGCCGACCCCGCGTCGGTGGACGCGGCCGCCGCCGCCGTGGAGCGCGAGCTGCCGCCCGTGGTCGGGCTCGTCAACCTCGCCGGGATCAGCTCGCCGACGCCGTTCCTGGAGACCACGCCCGAGGAGTGGGACCGGGTGATGGCCGTCAACGCGCGCGGGACGTTCCTGGTGACGCAGCGCTTCGTGCGGGGCGTGGTCGAGCGCGGCCTGGGCCGGGTGGTCAGCACCTCGTCGGTCTCCGCCCAGCGCGGCGGGGGCACCTACTCCAAGGTCGCCTACAGCGCCTCGAAGGCGGCCGTCATCGGCTTCACGCGCGCCCTGGCGCGCGAGGTCAGCCCGCTGGGCGTGACGGTCAACTGCGTGGCGCCCGGCCCGGTGGACACCGACATCATGGGCGGCCCGCTCACCGGCGAGCGCCGCGCGGCGATGGCCGCCGCCGGCCTGGTCGGCCGGGTCGGCACCGTCGAGGACGTCGCCGCCCTCGTGGAGTTCCTCCTGGGCCCGGACGCCGGGTACGTCACCGCCGCCACCTACGACGTCAACGGCGGTCTGCAGGTCTCCTGAGCACGCCGGGGCCCGGGGCCGCCCCGGTGCCGCCCCAGTGCCGCCCCCGGGGGCCGTCCTCAGGCGCCGGCGGCCGGGCGGGAGGCGGTGTAGCCCGCCCAGGCGGCCTCCACGGCGGCCAGCGCCGTCTCGTCCTGCAGGGAGGTGACGTCGCCGCCGCCGCGCCCGGCGGTCACGTCCGCCACGAGCCTGCGCATGATCTTCCCCGAGCGCGTCTTGGGCAGGTCCGGGACCACGACCACGTCGCGGGGCCTGGCCACCGGGCCGATCACCCGTGCCACGTGCGCGCGCAGCTCCTCGGCCAGCGCCGGGTCGGCCGCCCGCGCCGCGCCGCCCGCCGCGTCGCCGCGGGTGATGACGAAGGCGACGATGCGCTGCCCGGTGGTCTCGTCCGGCGCGCCGACGACGGCGGCCTCGGCCACCCGCGGGTGCGCCACCAGCGCGGACTCCAGCTCGATGCTGGACAGGCGGTGCCCGGAGACGTTCAGGACGTCGTCGATGCGCCCGCCGATCCAGACGTAGCCGTCGGCGTCCTTGCTGGCCGCGTCACCGGCCAGGTACCAGCCCTGCGCCGCGTAGGGCTCCCAGTACGACGCCACGAACCGGGCGTGGTCGCGCCAGACGGTGCGCGCCATCCCCGGCCAGGGGCGGGTGATCACCAGCACGCCGGTCTCGCCGGGCGCGGTCTCGCGGCCGGCCTCGTCGACGACGGTGGCGGCCAGCCCCGGCAGCGGCACGGTGCCCGAGCCGGGCTTGAGCGGGGTGACCCCCGGCAGCGGCGCGACCACCGCCGCGCCCGTCTCCGACTGCCACCAGGTGTCCACGATCGGGCAGCGCCCGCCGCCGACGTGCTCGTGCAGCCAGCGCCACGCCTCGGGGTTGATGGCCTCGCCCACCGAGCCCAGCAGCCGCAGCGAGGACAGGTCGAAGCGCGCCGGCAGGTCAGCCCCGTGCTTCATGAAGGTGCGCACCAGCGTGGGCGCGGTGTAGTAGATCGTCACGCCGTACTTCTCGATGACCTCGAAGTGCCGGCCCGGGTGCGGGGTCAGCGGCGAGCCCTCGTAGATGACCTGGGTGACGCCGTTGGACAGCGGCCCGTACATCTCGTAGCTGTGCGCGGTCACCCACGCCAGGTCCGCCTGGCACCAGTAGACGTCGTCGTCCTTGACGTCGAAGACCGCCCAGTGCGTCCACGACGTGTGGGTCAGGTAGCCGCCGCTGGTGTGCACCAGGCCCTTGGGCCTCCCGGTGGTGCCGGAGGTGTAGATGATGAACAGCGGGTGCTCGGCGTCGAAGCTCGGCGCGGCGTGCTCGGTGCTCTGCCGGTCCACCAGCTCGTGCCACCACACGTCCCGGCCCGGCGTCCACGGCACGTCCGGCGTCAGCTCACCCGTGCGGCGCAGCACCAGCACGTGCTCGACGTGCTCCAGGCCCTCCACCGCGGCGTCGGCCGCGCCCTTGACGGCCACCGCCGAACCCCGGCGGAACTGCCCGTCGGTGCACACCAGCAGCTTCGCGCCGGTGTCCTGCACCCGGAACCGCAGCGCCTCGGCGGAGAAACCCCCGAACACCAGGCTGACGACCGCGCCGATGCGCGCGCACGCCATGACCGCCACGATCGTCTCCGGCAGCACCGGCAGGTACAGCACGACCCGGTCGCCGGCGCCGACGCCGAGCTCCTCGAAGGCGTTGGCGGTGCGGCGCACCTCGTCGTGCAGCTGCGCGTAGGTGATCGTGCGGCTGTCGCCCGGCTCGCCCTCCCAGTGCAGCGCCACCTTCCCCCCGCGCCCGGCCGCGACGTGCCGGTCCACGCAGTTCACCGCCACGTTGAGCTTCCCGCCGACGAACCACTGCGCCGTCGGCAGCGTGGAGCCGTCGAAGACGGCGCGCCACGGCTCGTCCCACTGCAGCCGCCCGGCCTTCTCCGCCCAGAACGCCTCGGGGTCCGCCTCGGCGCGGGCGTACTCCTGCGCGCCGACGTTGGCCCGCGCGGCGAACGCCGCCGGCGGGGGGTAGACGCTCTGCTGGTCGGCGGGGGCGGTGCTCATGCGCGCGGGTCCTCCCGGGGACGTGCGGGGCCGTGGGGGCGGGGCCGTGGGTGTCGCTGCTCCGGCGGCCAGGGTAGCCGCGGGGCGGGAACACCCGGCGCGCCCGCGGTGCTGCGCTGGACGTGCCCGAGCCGACGCCCGACCCGCCCGCCCCGGACCACGCGCCGCGCCCGCACCCGGGCCTGCACCTGGCCGTCGAGCTGGACGGCGCCGGGCGCCACCCGGCGGCCTGGCGCGAGGCCGGCGCCGACCCCGCCGGGCTGTTCACCTCCGCGCACCAGCGCCGCCTGGTGGCGCTGGCCGACGGCGCCGACCTGGACCTGGTGCTCCTGCCCGACGAGCTGCACCTGCTCCCCGGCGGCGACGGCGAGCAGCGCGGGCGCCTGGAGGCCGCCGGCCTGGCCGCGCACCTGGCGCCCGTCACCCGCCGCACCGGCCTGGTGCCGGTGGTGACCACCACCCACACCGAGGCGTTCCACACCAGCAAGGCGATCGCCACGCTCGACCTCGTCTCCCTCGGCCGCGCCGGCTGGCAGGTGGGCGTCTCGGCCACCGAGCAGGAGGCCGCCGCGTTCGGCCGCCGCCCGGTCGCGCCGCCGGAGCAGCTGTGGGACGAGGCCGCCGAGGCGGTGGAGGTCGTGCGGGCCCTGTGGGACAGCTGGGAGGACGACGCGGTCGTGCGCGACGTGGCCACCGGCCGCTACGTCGACCGCGCGAAGCTGCACCACGTCGACCACGCCGGCCGGCACCTGTCGGTGCGCGGCCCGTCGATCACCCCGCGCTCCCCGCAGGGCCAGCCGCTGGTCGTGGTGCCCGTGGCCGACGAGCCCTCCCTGGCCGCGGCCGCCGCCGCCGCGGACGTGGTGCGCCTGAGCGCCCCCGACCTCGAGGAGGCGGTGGCGCTGGCCGCGCGGGTGCGCGCCGCCGCGGGGCAGCGGGCGCTGCGCGTGCTGCTCGACGTGGAGGTGCTGCTGCGAGCGCGGGCCGGGGAGGCGGTGGAGGTCCTGGCGCGCCTGGACGCCCACCGCGCCACCGCCCCGCGCGCGCTGCGCCACGTCGGCACCGCCGACAGGCTGACCGCGCTGCTGCGGCGCGTCGCGGCCGCCGACGGCCTCGACGGCGCCGTGGTCGTGCCGCTGGACCTGCCCGCCTCCCTGGTGGAGCTGACCGGGCGCGTCGTGCCCGCCCTGCGCGCCGAGGGCCTGCGCCCCCCGGCCGGCGCCGCGGTGCCCACCGCCCGCGCGCGCTTCGGGCTGCCCCGGCCCGCCAGCCGGTACGCCACCGCCGACCGCACCACCGCCGCCAGCGACTCCGCCACCAGCGACTCCGCCACCGCCTGAGGGAGCACCGTGACCACCACCCCGGCCGCCGCGCGGCCCGACGTCCCCCGGCGCACGGGCGCGCAGCGCAAGCAGGTCCACCTCGGCGCCCACTTCCCGGGCGTGAACTCCACCACCGTGTGGCGCGACCCGCGCGCGGGCAGCCAGACGGACTTCTCCTCCTTCGTGCACCTGGCCCGCACCGCCGAGCGCGGGCTCATGGACTTCTTCTTCCTCGCCGAGGGCCTGCGCCTGCGCGAGCACCTCGGGCGGGTCTTCGACCTGGACGTCGTGGGCCGCCCCGACACGCTGCCGGTGCTGAACGCGCTGGCGGCGGTCACCGAGCGGATCGGCCTGGCCGGCACCCTGAACGCCACGTTCAACGAGCCGGCCGAACTGGCCCGCCAGCTCGCCACGCTGGACCACCTCTCCGGCGGCCGGGCCGCCTGGAACGTCGTCACCTCCTCCGACGCGTTCACCGGCGAGAACTTCCGCCGCGGGGGTTTCCTGGCCCGCGAGGACCGCTACGTGCGCGCCGGGGAGTTCGTGGAGGTGGCCCGCCGGTCCTGGGACTCCTGGGCCGACGACGCGCTGGTGGCCGACCCGGCGAGCGGGGTGTTCGCCCGCTCCGAGCGCATCGAGCCGGTGCGCTTCCGCGGGGCGCAGTTCGACGTGCGCGCCGCCGGCGCGCAGCTGCCGCGCAGCCCGCAGGGCCACCCGGTGCTCCTCCAGGCCGGCGACTCGCCCGAGGGCCGCGAGTTCGGCGCCGCCACCGCCGACGCCATCTTCACCCTGCACGGCACGCTGGAGGCCGGGCAGGCGTTCCGCGCCGACGTCCAGCGCCGGATGGCCGCGCACGGGCGCACCCCCGAGGACGTCAAGGTGCTGCCCGGCGCCACGTTCGTCCTCGGCGACACCCCCGCCGAGGCCGCCGAGCGCGCCCGCCACGTGCGGTTCCAGCAGGTCGGGCCCGAGCAGGCGGTCGCGTTCGTCGAGCAGCTGTGGGGCCGCGCGCTGCCCGGCCTGGACCCCGACGGCCCGCTGCCGGCGCAGGACCCCGACCCCGAGGCGGTCGCCACCCGCGGGCGCGTGCAGCACGCGAAGGACCGCGTCGCCACCGCGCAGCGCTGGCGGGAGCTGGCGCGCGAGAACGGCTGGGGCGTGCGCGAGCTCGTCGTGGAGGTCTCCGCCCGCCCGCAGTTCGTCGGCACCCCGCAGCAGGTCGCCGACGAGGTGGACCTGCACGTGCAGGCCGACGCGTGCGACGGGTTCATCCTCGTCCCGACCCTGACGCCCACCGGGCTCGACGAGTTCGTCGAACGGGTCGTGCCGCTGCTGCAGGAGCGCGGCACCTACCGCACGGGGTACACCGGCCCCACGCTGCGCGACCACCTGGGCCTGCGCCACCCGCACACCACCACCCGTTCCGAGGAGATCGCGTGACCACCACGAGCACGACGAGCACCACGAGCACCCCCGTCCCCGCGGGCGGGGCGGCACCCGCGGACTGGGAGGCGTGGCGCGCCCGGCGCACCGAGGTCCTCTCCGACCCGCACGGCTGGCTGAGCCTGACGGCCCTGCACTGGCTGGGGCGCACCCCCGCCCGCGCCGGCGACGTGCCCGGGCAGTGGTGGGCCGGCGCCGACGGCGTGCACGTGCGCGCCGGCGCCGGCGACGGGCTCGTCCTGGACGGCGAGCCGCTGACCGACGAGCGCGTCCTGCACCCCGTCGACGACGGCGCGGGCGTCACGGTGGTGGCCGGCGAGCGGCACGTGGAGGTGCTGCTGCGCAGCGGCAACGCCGGCCTGCGCGTGCGCGACCCGCGCTCGCCGGTGCTGGCCGCCTTCACCGGGGTGCCGGTGTTCGCCTTCGACGGGCGCTGGGTCCTCGACGGGCGGCTGGAGGCCGAGGAGGACGAGGTCGTCGTCGGTTCCGTCGTCGCCGGGCTCACCCAGGCGCGCACCGCCGCCGGGCGGGTGCGCTTCACCACCCCCGACGGCGTGGAGCGCTCGCTGCTGGCGCTGCGCTCCGGCGACGGGCTTCAGCTGCTGTTCACCGACCTCACCACGGGCGTGAGCAGCTCGCCCACGGCGCGCTCGATGACCGTGCCCGCGCCCGGCCCCGACGGGCGCGTCGTCGTGGACCTCAACCGCGCGCAGAACCTGCCGTGCGCGTTCACCGACCACGCCACCTGCCCGCTGCCGCCGGCGGGCAACCGCCTCGACGTGGCCGTCGAGGCGGGCGAGCGCGCCCCGCGCTGACGTCCTCCTGCGGCACCGCCCGCCGCCCCCGGGCGGTGCCGTAGCCTGCTCCGACCATCCAGAGCGGCCGAGAGACCTGGCTCGACGACGCCGCAGCAACCCCCTCGTGGAGGGTGCTCACGCCAGGACCGATGGGGGAGGTGCCACGTGAGCACGACCACGCCCGCCGCCGGCGGCGGCCTGGACGGCGACCCGGGCGAGCGGCGGCGCCGCGAGGCGGCCGCCTGGGCCACCTGGCAGGAGTCCGCGTGGGGGCGGCTGCGCTACCGCGTGGTGGCCGCCCTGCTGCGCGAGGAGTGCGCCCGGCTGGGCCCGGCGCCCCTGCGGGTGCTCGACGCCGGCGGCGGCGACGGCCGCGACGCGCTGCAGCTGGCGCTGGCCGGCCACGACGTCACGGTGCTGGACACCTCCCCGGACGTGCTGGCCGCCGCGCGCGCCGCTGCGGCCGCCGCCGGGGTGCCCGACCGCGTGCGCACGGTCGCCGCGGACCTGGAGGACCTCGGCGCCCTGGCCGCGCTGACCCGGCACCGCGCCGGCGGCTCCGGCTCCTTCGACGTGGTGCTGTGCCACGACGTGCTGCAGCACCGCGGCAGCGCCGAGCAGGTCGCCGCCGACGTGGCCGCGCTGGCCTCCTCGCTGCACCCGGGCGGGCTGCTCTCGCTGCTCGCGCCGGACCCCGCGGCGGACGTGCCGGCCACCGCGCTGCGCGAGGGCCCGGCGCAGGCGTGGGTGCTGCTGGACGCCGAGCGCGGCGTGGACCCGGCCACCGGCCGCTCCGTGCTGCGCTTGGAGCCCGCGGCGGTGGAGGCCGCCGCGCTCGCCGCCGGCTGCCAGGTCACCGGGCGCGCCGGCGTGCTCGTGGTGGCCCCGCAGCTCGAGGACGCCCACCGCGCCGGCAGCGCCGGCCCGGCGGGGCCCGCGCACCTCGCCCGCGCCGCGGGCCCCGCCGACCCCGCCGACCTCGACGACCTGGAGGAGCTGGAGGTCGAGCTCAGCCGGCGCGACGCGTTCCGGCGGGCGGGGCGCTACTGGCACCTGCTGGCTCGCCGGCGCTGAGGGCCGCCTCGAGCAGCCCGCCGGCCAGGGCGTCGTTGAGCCGGAAGAAGCCCGCGTCCAGGCCCGGGCGCGGGAACGCCGGTGCCCAGCCGCCGCCGGCCACCCACGGCCCGGCGGCGAAGCGGCGCGGGTGGGCGGTGCCGTCGCGGTGCAGCACGCGCCCCTCCTCGTCGACGGCCAGGCGCCCGCCGGCGAAGACCTCCCCGTCCGCGTCGGCGAACTCGCGCTCGCCCGCCTCGCCGCGCGCGGCGAGGGCGCGCAGCAGCGGGTCCGCCGCGCCGCGCACGGTGGGGGAGGGCAGCCGGGCGTCGACCAGGACGCGCGCGCTGACCTCGACCGGCCCGTTGCCGCCGCGGGCCGTCCACGCCCGCCCCTGCTCGTCGGGTCGCACCCGCAGCTCCCCGCCCAGGAAGCGCACCACCCCGGCGTCGGCCAGCGCGAGCAGCTGGCGCAGCCGCTGCGGCGGCGGGCCGGAGGCGACGTAGCTGAAGAAGCCGTGCCACCAGCCGTCGACCTCCAGCGCGGTGGAGCGCGCGTCCAGGAGCCCGCGCGCGGCCAGGGCGGCGACCACGCCGTAGCAGGACAGCAGCGCGCTGAAGACCGCCGCGTCGGCGCTGTGGGCCGGGTCGCCGCGGCGGGCGACGTCGGCGGCCACGTGGGCGCGCACGCGCTCGTGCACGCCCTCGGCGGTGGGCGACCACCACCCGGCCAGGGGGCGGTCCAGCCGCGCCAGGTCCAGGCAGTCCGCGGGGTCGGGCACCGCCCGCTCCACCAGGGCGTCCAGCTCGGTCGAGCCCCACGCCGCGGCGGCGAAGGCGGCGTCGAACTCGGCCGCGGGCACCCGGGTGCGCTGCGGGTGCCCGGCGAACAGCTCGCCGTAGTGCGCGCCGGCCAGCTCCTTGGCGATCAGCGGCCACGCGTCGCGGCGCAGCGAGAGCGGCCCGCGCCGGGCGGCCAGCTCCTCGCCGGCGGCCACCGTGAAGAAGCGCGGCAGCACCGGCCGGCGCTGCAGCTCGTAGGTGATCTTCGAGCGGTACGGCACCCCGCGCCGGGAGCCGACGTGCAGGACCGGCTCGGCCCCGCACGGCCGGTACACCAGCTGCCCGTCCGGGCCCTGTTCGTAGCGCCCGCCGCGCCCCTCGGTCAGCAGCACGAGCAGGTCCACGAACGCCAGGCCCATCCCCGCGACGAGGACGTCCTCGCCCGGGCGCACCGCGTCCAGGTCGTGCTCCAGGCCGAGGTCGCCGGTGTAGGCGGGGGCGACGTAGCCCAGGCCGTGCCGCTGCGCGAAGGCGGCCAGGTCGCGCTCGCGCGGGCCGGGCAGCACGTCCGGGTGGCCCTGGGCCAGCAGCACGGCGTCCACGGCCAGCTCCGCACCGCCGGCCAGCCGCACGAGCTGGCGCCCCGGGGCCGCGGCAGCCCCGGCGCCCCTGGCGGCCCCGTCCGTGCCGTCGGCGTCCTCGTCGAGGACGTCCACGACGCGGTCGGCGTGCACCTGCACCCGCACGCCCGCCGGCAGCCCGTCCAGCACGTGCCGCCACGCGGCGGCCAGGTAGCGCCCGGTCAGCGCGCGCGAGGGGAAGCTGCCCGGCGCCAGCGCCTCCGCCTCGGCGGCCAGCTCCGGCTCGCCCTCGGCCGCCAGCCGCTCCACCAGCTCGTCGCGGTGCGCCTCGACCCAGCCGTGCAGGGACGGGCCGGTGCGCACCGGCGTGCTCACCGTGGAGGTGGCGTCCGGCAGGACGGTGACGTCCGCGGCGCGCGAGTTCGCCCACAGCAGGCGGTGCTGGCCCGAGCGCCACACCCGGCCCGAGCCCGGCGGGTGCGGGTCCACGACGTGCACCACGAGCGGACGGTCGAGGCCGCCGGCGCGGGCGGCGAGCCGGTCGAGCACGCCGAGGGCGCGCGGGCCGGCGCCGACCAGGCACACGCGCACCGGCTCGCCGGCACCCGGCGGGGGCGCGGCGAGGGGCTGGCGGGCGGGCGGGACGAAGGGGGCGAGGGGCACGGCGGGTCCTCCCTGACGGCGGCGGCCCCCGGGCTCGGGGGCGGGGCGGCGGTCAGGGGCGACAGGTGGCGGCGTGCGTGCGGCACAGGTCGACGTGGCGGCGCCGCACCAGCAGCCCGTTCGTCGCTCGGCTCGTCCTCACCCCTGCAGGGTACGCGGGGGCGCCCGCGCGCACACGGCCGACGGCCGGAGCGGCCCGGCCCGCGCCCGGCGGCCCGGGCCGCCGGGCGCTCCTGTGAGACACTGCGAACGGTCGGGCGTTCCCCACACCGGGCGACCGACCCGCCGACGAGACCGCCGCCCCGCGCGTGGCGTCCGGGCAGCGCCGCGGTCCAGTGGAAGGACCTCGCAGGCGCCCCGGCACCCGAACGGGTCGGAGGACCGGCGGCGGCACGAGCGGAGCGCCGCCCCTGCGCGCGAACCCCGCCCGTGCACCGAGGACTTCCGTCGGGTGCGGTCCGTCCCACCCGGCGATCCCTACGAGGACGCCCCGCGGCGACCACGGGTTCACCGGTGGAGTGGCCGCGGCGGGGCGACGGGAGACCCCGTGACGACCACACCTGAAGAGAACGAACAGGGCGCGACGACCCAGCCGGCGGGCGGCACCCGCCCCCGGCGCCGGCGCGCCGCCAGCCGCCCGGCCGGCCCGCCCGCCCGCGTCAGCGCCCCGCCGGAGGAGCCGGCCGCCGCCGCGACCCCCGAGCCGGTCGCCGAGCCGGTCGCCGAGGAGCCGGCTGCGGAGCCCGCCGTCGAGCGGTCGACCGCCGAGCCCGCCGTCGCCGAGCCCGCCGTCGCCGAGCCGGCCGTCGCCGAGCCGGCCGTCGCCGAGCCGGTCGCCGAGCCGGCCGTCGAGGAGCCGGTCGCCGAGCAGGTCGCCGAGCAGGTCGCCGAGGAGCCGGCCGTCGACGCGGAGCCCGAGCCGGCGGCCGCGGCTCCCGCCCCGGAGGCGGTCGCGGAGGAGCCCCCCGCGCCGCGCCGCCGCGCCCGGCGCGCGACGCGCCGCACCGGCGCTCCCGCGGAGCCCGCCGGCGACCCGGTCGCCGAGGCGCTCGCGCAGGCCGGGGTCGAGCAGCCCGTCGGCGACGTCGCCGGCGGCACCGTCGAGCAGACCGTGCCCGCGGCCGAGCAGCCCGCCGAGCCCGTCGCGGAGGAGGCCGCCGCGGAGCCCGCCCCGCGCACCCGCCGCCGTCGCGCGTCGCGCTCGCGCACGGCCGCCCCGGCCGCCGAGCAGCCGGCCGGGCAGCCCGCCGAGCAGCCCGACGAGCGGCCCGACGCGGTCGCCGCCGCGCTCGACGAGCCGGTCGAGCAGGAACCCGTCGAGGGGCCCGCGGTCGCCGGGGCCGCTCCCGTCGAGCCGGTCCCGGTGGAGGCCGCTGGGACCGCCCGCGCGGAGGCCGCCCTGGTGCGCACCGAGGTCGTGCGCACCGAGGTCGTGCGGGCGCGCGTGGAGGAGCCCGCGGCGGCCGAGGAGCCCGCCCGCGAGGCGCCGCCCGCCCTGCAGGACCTCATGGACGACCCGGTGCTGCTGCGCGCCGCCGACCTGGCCCGCCGAGAGCGCAGCGACGCCGAGCGCGCCGCCGACGCCGCCGCCCGCGCCACCGCCGTCTTCTTCCAGGCGCCCGCCGTGGCGGAGCCGCCGCGCCGCAGCCGTCGCGCGTCCGCGCCGGCCGGCCCGCCCCGCCCCGCCGAGGAGCGCGCCGCCGACGAGGCCGCCGACGGCCCGCGCGACCCGGACGAGCTGCTCGCCGCCCTGACCGGTGCCGCCGGCCTCGACGAGCGCGACGACGACCGCGACGACGAGCGCGACGACGACCGCGACGAGCGCGACGAGGACGAGCGCGAGGACGAGCGCGCCGAGGTCGACGAGGAGGGCGTCCCGCGCCGCCGCCGCCGCCGCGGCGGGCGCGGGCGGCGCGGGCGCACCCGCGAGGACGCCGAGCGCTCCGAGGACGACGACGAGGACGCCGAGGCCCCCGGCGTGGACGCCGACGCCGGGACGGCCGGGGACGACGAGGACGACGCGGACGCCGACGCCGCCGAGGAGGCGGAGGCCGAGGACGGCGAGGAGGGCTCCGGCTCCTCGCGCCGCCGCCGGCGCCGCCGCCGCCGCGGCACCGCCGCCGAGGGCGAGGAGCCGTCGCCGGACGACCCGCCGAACACCGTGGTGCGGGTGCGCGAGCCGCGCCGCGGGCGCGCCCCCGGCGCGGCCGCGGGCACCGGCGAGGACGAGATCACCGCGCTGCGCGGTTCGACGCGCCTGGAGGCCAAGAAGCAGCGGCGCCGCGAGGGCCGCGAGCAGGGCCGCAAGCGCGCCATCCTCACCGAGGCCGAGTTCCTGGCGCGCCGCGAGAGCGTCGAGCGCGTCATGGTGGTGCGCGAGCAGGACGGCGTCACCCGCATCGGCGTGCTCGAGGACGGCATCCTCGTGGAGCACTACGGCGCCCGGAAGGCGCAGACCACGATGGTCGGCAACGTCTACCTCGGCCGCGTGCAGAACGTGCTGCCGAGCATGGAGGCCGCCTTCGTCGACGTCGGCAAGGGCCGCAACGCGGTGCTGTACGCCGGCGAGGTCAACTGGGACGCCGCCGGGCTGGAGGGCCAGCCGCGGCGCATCGAGGCGGCGCTGAAGTCCGGCGACCCCGTCCTGGTGCAGGTGACCAAGGACCCCGTCGGCCACAAGGGCGCCCGGCTCACCAGCCAGGTCTCGCTGCCCGGGCGCTTCCTGGTCTACGTGCCGCGCGGCTCGATGACCGGCATCTCCCGCAAGCTGCCCGACACCGAGCGCTCGCGGCTGAAGAAGGTCCTCAAGAAGGTCGTGCCCGAGGGCGCCGGCGTCATCGTGCGCACCGCTGCCGAGGGCGTGGCCGAGGAGGAGCTGGCCGCGGACGTGCAGCGCCTGCAGGCCACGTGGGAGGCCATCCAGGCCAAGGCCTCCTCCAAGGGCGCGCCCGTGCTGCTGCACGGCGAGCCCGACCTGACCGTGCGCGTGGTGCGCGACGTCTTCAACGAGGACTTCTCCCGCCTGGTCGTCTCCGGCGAGGAGGCGTGGGAGACCGTCAGCGCCTACCTCGGCGACGTCGCCCCCGACCTGCTGCGGCGCGCCGAGCGCTGGGAGGGCGAGGAGGACGTCTTCACCGCCCACCGCGTCGACGAGCAGCTGCAGAAGGCGCTGGGGCGCAAGGTGTGGCTGCCCTCGGGCGGCTCGCTGGTCATCGACCCCACCGAGGCGATGCACGTCATCGACGTCAACACCGGCAAGTTCACCGGCTCCGGCGGGACGCTGGAGGAGACGGTGACGCGCAACAACCTCGAGGCGGCCGAGGAGATCGTGCGGCAGCTGCGCCTGCGCGACATCGGCGGGATCATCGTCATCGACTTCATCGACATGGTCCTGGAGTCCAACCGCGACCTCGTGCTGCGCCGGCTGGTGGAGTGCCTGGGCCGCGACCGCACCAAGCACCAGGTCGCCGAGGTCACCTCCCTGGGCCTGGTGCAGATGACGCGCAAGCGCACCGGGCAGGGCCTGGCGGCCGTGCTGGAGGAGCTGGGCTCGGCGCCCGCCGAGAACGGCTCCGGCGGCGCTCCGGGCGCCGGCGGTGCCGCGGGCTCCGGCGGCTCCGGCGGCTCGGCCGGCTCGGCCGGTTCCGGCGGTGCGGGGGCCAACGGCTCCGCGGGCGCGGGCAGGTCCCGCGGCCGCCGCGGCCGCGCCAAGGAGCAGCGCGGCGAGGCCGAGGCCGCGTCGGCAGCCCCCGCCGAGCCCGTCGCGGAGGTCGCCAAGGACCCGGCCGTGCTGGCCGCGATCGCGGCCGTGGCCGCGGCCGCCCGCCGGGAGGCCCCCGGCGGCACCGCCGCGGAGCCGGTCCCCGCGGAGGGGTGAGGCGCGTCGTTTTGACCCCCGAGGGCGGCGTTACGTACGCTTGACCCTTGGTGCGCCACCGTGCGCGAGCCCTGGTCCGCCCGAGCGGGCCGGTGGCGTCCCAGTTCGTGACGAGAGAAACGGGTTCGTTGTGGTCTACGCCATCGTCCGCGCCGGCGGCCGGCAGGAGAAGGTCTCGGTCGGCGACGTGCTGACCATCGACCGCGTCGCCGTGGCCAGCGGGGAGACCCTGCAGCTGCAGCCGCTGCTCCTCGTCGACGGGACCGAGGTCACCTCCGACGCCTCGCGGCTGTCGGGTGTCAAGGTCACCGCCGAGGTGGTCGAGGAGGCCAAGGGCCCCAAGATCACCATCCTGAAGTACAAGAACAAGACCGGGTACCGCAAGCGCCAGGGCCACCGGGCCAAGTACACCCGGGTCAAGATCACCAGCATCGGGGAGTGACGTCAGCTCATGGCACACAAGAAGGGCGCGAGCTCCTCGCGCAACGGTCGTGACTCCGCCGCGCAGCGCCTCGGCGTGAAGCGCTTCGGCGGCCAGGTCGTCAGCGCCGGCGAGATCCTCGTGCGCCAGCGCGGCACCCACTTCCACCCCGGCGCGGGCGTGGGCCGCGGTGGCGACGACACGCTGTTCGCCCTGGTCCCGGGCGCCGTCGAGTTCGGCACCCGCCGCGGCCGCAAGGTCGTCAACGTCGTCGCCGCGGGCGAGTGACGACGCAGCACCAGCAGCAGTAGGCGGAGGGGCGGGCCGGACCACCGGCCCGCCCCTCCGTGCGTTCCCGGCCCGGCGCACCGGCCCCGCGCCCACCCGCCCGTCCCCGCACGTCCCGGCACCACCCAGCCCCCCGGAGGAACCCATGAGCGCGTCGTTCGTCGACCGCGTCGTCCTGCACGTCGCCGGCGGTGACGGCGGCAACGGGTGCGCCTCCGTGCACCGCGAGAAGTTCAAGCCCCTGGGGGGTCCCGACGGCGGCAACGGCGGCCGCGGCGGCGACGTCGTCCTCGAGGTCGACCCGCAGGTGACGACCCTGCTGGAGCACCACCGCCGCCCGCACCGGCACGCCGGCTCCGGCGGCTTCGGCATGGGCTCGCACCGCAGCGGCGCGGAGGGCGCCGACCTCGTGATCGGCGTGCCCGACGGCACCGTCGTGCGCAGCGCGAAGGGCGAGCTGCTCGCGGACATGGTCGGGGCGGGCACCCGCTTCACCGTGGCCGCCGGCGGGCGCGGCGGCCTGGGCAACGCCGCGCTGGCCTCCCCGCGCCGCAAGGCGCCCGGCTTCGCGCTGCTCGGCGAGCCCGGCGAGGTGCGCGACGTGGTCCTCGAGCTGAAGACCCTCGCCGACGTCGCCCTCGTCGGCTTCCCCAGCGCCGGCAAGTCCAGCCTGGTCGCCGCGCTCTCGGCCGCCCGGCCGAAGATCGCGGACTACCCGTTCACGACGCTGGTGCCCAACCTCGGCGTCGTCGAGGCCGGCGACGTGCGCTTCACCGTCGCCGACGTGCCCGGCCTGATCCCCGGCGCCAGCGAGGGCCGCGGCCTGGGGCTGGAGTTCCTGCGCCACGTCGAGCGGTGCGTGGCGCTGGTGCACGTCCTGGACGGCGCCACCCTCGAGACCGACCGCGACCCCGTCGGCGACCTGGAGGCCATCGAGGCCGAGCTGGCCGCCTACCGCGTCGACGACGGCACCGTGCCGCTGCAGGACCGCCCGCGCCTGATCGTGATCAACAAGGCCGACGTGCCCGACGCGCGCGAGATGGCCGAGATCGTGCGCGCGGACCTGGAGTCGCGCGGCGCGCCGGTGTTCGTGGTCTCCGCCGTCTCCCGCGCCGGGCTGCGCGAGCTCGGGTTCGCCATGGCCGAGCTGGTCTCCGCCGCCCGCGCCGCCGCGCCCGAGGCCGTGCCCACCCGCGTGGTCATCACCCCGCCGGCGGTGGACGACAGCGGCTTCACGGTCACCCGCGAGGAGTACGGCGACGAGCTCACCGGCGGCGTGCGCTTCCGCGTGCGCGGGGGCAAGCCGCGGCGCTGGGTGCGCCAGACCGACTTCACCAACGACGAGGCCGTGGGCTACCTCGCCGACCGCCTGGCGCGCCTGGGCGTGGAGGACGAGCTGTTCCGGGCCGGGGCCACCCCCGGCGCGGAGGTCGTCATCGGCGACGAGGACGACGCCGTCGTCTTCGACTGGGAGCCGACGATGGTCGCCGGCGCGGAGGTCCTGGGCCAGCGCGGCTCCGACCTGCGCCTGGAGGACCGCAGCCGGCCCACCCGCGCCGCCAAGCGCGAGCAGGAGCGCGAGCGGCGCGCCGCCAAGGCCGCCGCCCGCGGCGAGCTGGAGGCCGAGCGCCTCGCCGGGCGCTGGACGGCCGACGACCCGGGCGCGGACGACGCGCTGGACGCGCGCGCCGGCGCGCGGGCCGGCGCGCAGGCCGACGACCTCGACGGGGCAGCCGGCCGGTGAGCGAGCGGGGCGTCGGCGGGCGCGAGGACCTGCGGCGGGCCCGCCGCGTCGTCGTCAAGGTCGGCTCGTCGTCGCTGACCACCGCCGCCGGCGGCCTGGACGCCGCGCGCCTGGACGCCCTGGTGGAGGTGCTGGCGCAGCGGCGCACCGCCGGCGGGGAGGTCGTCCTGGTCTCCTCCGGCGCCATCGCCGCGGGCCTGGCGCCGCTGGGCATGCCCCGGCGCCCGCGCGACCTGGCCAGCCAGCAGGCCGCCGCCAGCGTGGGCCAGGGCCTGCTGCTGGCCGAGTACGCGCGCGCCTTCGCGCGCGCGGGCCTGGCGGTGGGGCAGGTGCTGCTGACGGCCGAGGACGTCGCCCGGCGCACCCACTACGGCAACGCCCAGCGCACCCTGGAGCGGCTGCTGGCCCTGGGCGCGGTGCCGGTGGTCAACGAGAACGACACCGTCGCCACCCACGAGATCCGCTTCGGCGACAACGACCGCCTGGCCGCGCTGGTGGCGCACCTGGTGCGCGCCGACGCGCTGGTGCTGCTCAGCGACGTCGACGCCCTCTACGACGCCCCGCCCTCGCGCCCGGGCGCCCGGCGCCTGGCGCTGGTGCGCGGGCCGGAGGACCTGGCCGGGGTGAGCACCGGCCCGGCCGGCGCGGCCGGCGTGGGCACCGGGGGGATGACCACGAAGGTGGAGGCCGCCGGCATCGCCGTGGCCGCCGGGGTGCCGGCGCTGGTGACGTCCGCGGCGCTGGCGCGCGAGGCGCTGGCCGGCGAGGACGTCGGCACCTGGTTCGCGCTGCCGGCCGCGCGCCGCTCGCGGCGCGGCAGCCGCCAGCTGTGGCTGGCGCACGCCGCCAGCCCCGCCGGCCGCCTGGTGCTCGACGAGGGCGCGGTGCGCGCCGTACGCGAGCGGCGCTCCTCGCTGCTGCCCGCGGGCGTCCTCGGCCTCAGCGGGCGCTTCCGCGCCGGCGACCCGGTGGACCTGGTGGACGGAAACGGCCGCGCGCTGGCCCGCGGGCTGGTGAACTACTCCTCGGAGGAGCTGCCGGACATGCTCGGCCGGTCCACGCGCGAGCTGGCCCGGCAGTGGGGTCCGGCGTACGAGCGCGAGGTGGTCCACCGCGACCACCTGGTGCTGCTGGGGCGTCCGTGAGGTCGGTGGGGTGCGCGGGGTCCGCGCAGCGAGGAGCCGGGGTTGGGTGAGCCGCCGCTGTCCCTGTGGTCGGTGACCCTGACCCTGGCCGGGTCGCCGGTGGACCTCGCCGAGCTGCGCGCCGCGCTGGACCGCCTCGTGGGCGAGCGGCCCTTCCTCTCCAGCATCCGCTACAGCGACACCCGCGCCGAGGTGCGCTACTGGGACGAGGCCCGCGACGTCGACGACGCCGCCGCCATGGCGGTGCGCCTGTGGCCGGAGCACCGCGCCAGCGCGGGCCTGCCCGCCTGGGCGGTGGTGGGCGTGGAGGTCGTCGACCGCGGCACCGTCGAGCACCGCGCCGCCCACCGCCAGCGGGTGCCGCTGCTGTCCGGGCGGCGCTCGCGCGCCCCGCGCACCGGCCCGGAGCTGCTCGGCGACGTCGCCCCCTGGTGAGCGCGCGGGGGGACGGGGGCGGCGAGCACCCGGCGGGCACCGGGCGAGGACCTGACGCCGCGGGGCCGGTCCGCCGTACCCTGGGGGCATGACCGCCCTGGCCGAGACCACCGCCGCTGCTCCGGACGTGCGCGAGGCCGTGCTGGCCACCTGCCGCCGCGCCCGGGTCGCCGCCCGGCCGCTGCGCATGGCCACCCGCGCCACCAAGGACGGCGCCCTGCTCGCCGTGGCCGGGGCCCTGGAGGCCGCCACCGAGCGCATCGTGCGGGCCAACGCCGAGGACCTCGCGCGCGGTCGCGCCGAGGGCACTTCCGAGCACCTGCTGGACCGCCTGGCCCTGGACCCCGCGCGCGTGGCGGCGCTGGCCGCCGCGGTGCGCGAGGTGGCCGCCCTGCCGGACCCGGTGGGGGAGGTGGTGCGCGGCTCCACGCTGCCCAACGGCCTGCGCCTGCGCCAGCTGCGCGTGCCGATGGGCGTGCTCGGCGTGGTCTACGAGGCGCGCCCGAACGTCACCGTCGACGTGGCCGTGCTGGCCCTCAAGAGCGGCAACGCGGTGGTGCTGCGCGGCGGCTCGGCGGCGGCGAGCACCAACACCGTCCTGGTCGACGTCCTGCGCGGGGCGCTGGAGGGCGCGGGGCTGCCGGCGGACGCGGTGCAGAGCATCGACGAGCACGGCCGCGACGGGGTGGGCGTGCTGCTGACCGCCCGCGGCCTGGTGGACCTCGTGGTGCCGCGCGGGGGCGCCGGGCTGATCCAGCGCGTGGTGAGCGAGGCGACCGTGCCGGTCGTGGAGACGGGCGTGGGCAACTGCCACGTGTACGTGGACGCCTCCGCCGACCTCGCGCAGGCCGTCGAGGTCGTCCTGAACGCCAAGACCTCGCGCCCGAGCGTGTGCAACGCCGCCGAGACCGTCCTGGTGCACTCCGCGCTGGCCACCGACTTCCTGCCGGTGCTGCTGCGCGCGCTGACCGGCGCGGGCGTGCGCCTGCACGCGGACGAGCGCGCCCTGGCGGCCGCGGCCGCCGCCGGCGTGGACGCCGAGCCGGTCACCGACGAGGACTGGGCCGCGGAGTTCCACGGCCTGGAGATCGCGGTGGGCGTCGTGGACTCCGTCGAGGCGGCCGTGGAGCACATCGGCCGGTGGTCCTCGGCGCACACCGAGGCGGTCCTGGCCACCGACGTGCGGGTCACCGACCACTTCCTCGCCGCGGTGGACTCCGCGGTCGTGGCCGTCAACGCTTCCACCCGCTTCACCGACGGCGGCGAGTTCGGCCTGGGCGCCGAGGTGGGCATCTCCACCCAGAAGCTGCACTCGCGCGGGCCCATGGGCCTGACGGAGCTGACGACCACGACGTGGCAGGTGCTCGGCGACGGGCACGTGCGCGTCTGAGCCCTCAGGACCGCTCCGCCGCCCCGTCCTCGCGCGGCGCCCCCCGCGGGCCCTCCCGCGGCTCGTCGGGGGGGTCCTCCTCCAGCGAGTCGGAGGCCACGAGGTACGCGGGCCGGCCCTGCAGCTGCACGTGCAGCCGGCCCACGTACTCGCCCAGCACCCCCAGGCACAGCAGCTGCAGGGTGCCCGCGCCGGCGACGACGACGACGGTGGAGGTCCACCCGGGCAGCGCCCGGCCGGTGGCGAAGGAGACCAGCGCGTACACCAGCAGCAGCGAGGTGAGCGCGGCGCCGCCCAGCCCGAAGACGGTGGCCAGCCGCAGCGGGGCGGTGGAGGAGCCGGTGACCGCGTCCAGCGACAGGCGCACCATGCGGCGCAGCGGGTACTTCGTGCGCCCCGCGCCGCGGGCGGCGCGCGCGTAGGGCACCCGCGCGGCGGTGAAGCCCAGCTCGGGCACCACCAGCCGCAGCACGCGGTGCTGCTCGGGCAGGCGCAGCACGGTGTCGACGACCGCGCGGCTGGTGAAGCGGTAGTCGCCGGCGTGGGCGGGGGCGGTGCCGCCCAGGGCGCGCACGAGGCCGTAGAAGCCGGCCGCCGACCAGCGCTTGAAGCGCCCGTCGACGGAGCGGTCGCTGCGCACGGCGTAGACGACCTCGGCCGCGCCGGCCGCCGCGAGCAGCCGCGGCAGCAGCTCCGGGGGGTCCTGCAGGTCGGCGTCCATGGTCACCACGCCGCGGCGGCCGCGGGCGCGCGCCAGCCCGGCCGACAGCGCCGCCTGGTGCCCGGAGCCGGTGCGCAGGCGCACCACCCGCAGCTGCGGCCAGCCGCGGCGCAGGCGCGCCAGCACCACGGGGGTGGCGTCGGTGCTGCCGTCGTCGACGACGAGCACCTCGTAGCCGCCCAGCCCGCCGGCGACCATCGCGTCGAGCACGGGGCGCAGCCGCGCGGCCAGCGCGGGCAGCACCTCGGCCTCGTCGCGCGCGGGCACGACGACCGTCAGCTCGGGGGCGAGCTCGCTGGGCGGGGCCACGCCGCGATCCTGCCGCACCCTCGCCCGGGCGCCGGGGGCGCGGCGTGCGAGGATGGTGCGAGCACCGCACGCACCCGGAGGACACCCCATGCTCAACGCCCTGGTCGCCGCCCAGACCGCCGAGGAGTCGCACGGCTGGGAGGGGCACCTGCCCATGGCGCCGATCGCCTTCGCGATCGTCGCCGCCTGCCTCCTGCTGGCCATGCTCCTCGTGACGTGGGCCTTCCGCAGCGTGGGCAACCGCCACTGAACCCGGGGCAGGGTCGCCGCCCGCGCCTGGGCGTCATGGGCGGCACCTTCGACCCGATCCACCACGGCCACCTGGTCGCCGCCAGCGAGGTCGCGGCCCGCTTCGACCTCGACGAGGTCGTCTTCGTGCCCACCGGCCGGCCGTGGCAGAAGTCCCGCGAGGACATCGCGCCCGCCGAGCACCGCTACCTCATGACGGTGATCGCCACGGCGTCGAACCCGCGGTTCACCGTCTCGCGCATCGACGTCGAGCGCGAGGGGTTCACGTACACGATCGACACGCTGCGCGAGCTGCACCGGATGCGCCCCGAGGCGGACCTCTTCTTCATCACCGGGGCCGACGCGCTGGCGCAGATCCTGCAGTGGAAGGACGTCGCCGAGCTGTGGTCGCTGGCCCACTTCGTGGGCGTCAGCCGCCCCGGGCACGTCCTCAGCGACGACGGCCTGCCCCTGGACGGCGTCAGCCTGCTGGAGGTGCCGGCGCTGTCGATCTCCTCCACCGACTGCCGCCGGCGCGTGGCCGAGGACCTGCCCGTGTGGTACCTCGTGCCCGACGGGGTGGTGCAGCACATCACCAAGCACGGCCTGTACCGGCGCGAGGGGCGGGGCGGCCCGGCCGTGGGACAATCGCTGGTCGAACCCTGACCGACCCCGGGCCGCGCGCCCGGACCACCCGAGGAGCCCCGTGCCCGCATCCGAGCGAGCCCTCGAGCTGGTGACGGCCGCCGCGGCGGCGGCCGTCGACAAGCTCGCCACCGACGTCGTCGCCCTCGACGTCTCCGACCAGCTCTTCATCACCGACGCCTTCCTGCTGGCCTCGGCCCCCAACGAGCGCCAGGTGCGCTCCATCGCCGAGGCGGTCGAGGAGCAGCTGCTGCCCCTGGGCGCCAAGCCGGTGCGCCGCGAGGGCGAGCGCGAGGGCCGCTGGGTCCTGCTCGACTTCGTCGACGTGGTCGTCCACGTCCAGCACGCCGAGGAGCGCGAGTACTACGCGCTGGAGCGGCTGTGGAAGGACTGCCCCGTCCTCGACGTGCCCTCGGGCGCGCCCGCGGACGCCGCGGCCGGCGCCGGCGGCGACGCGCGGGCGTGAGCGCGGCCACCGTCGTCCTCTGGCGGCACGGCCGCACCGCCTCCAACGCCCAGAACCGCTTCCAGGGCCAGCTCGACGTGCCCCTCGACGAGGTCGGGCGGGCCCAGGTCGCCGCGTCGGCCGCGCAGCTGGCCGGCACCGGGGTGGACGCCCTGGTGGCCTCCGACCTCAGCCGGGCCGCCGACACCGCCGGGGCGCTGGGCGCCCTGACGGGGCTGGACCCGGTCCTGGACCCGGCGCTGCGCGAGGTCGACTTCGGCGCCTGGCAGGGGCTGCTGCACGCCGAGGTCACCGCCGTCTCGCCCCAGGAGTACGCGGCGTGGCGCCGCGGCGAGGACGTGCGCGCCGGTGGCGGGGAGCGCCGCAGCGAGGCGGCGGCGCGCGCGGCCGCGGCGGTGCAGCGCCACGCCGCCGCCGCGCCCGAGGGCGGCACCCTCGTCGTCGCCTCGCACGGCGCGGCCCTCAAGGGCGCGCTGCTGCTGCTGCTGGGCCTGGAGCTGTCCGCGTGGGGGGCGCTGGCCGGCTTCCGCAACGCGCACTGGGCGGTGCTGACGCGCGCCCCGCGCGGCTGGGTGCTGGGCACCTACAACGCCGGCCCCCCCGGCGGGGGCGTGGGCGCCGAGGGCTGAGCGCCCGGGGTGGTCCGGGCGGGGTCCGCGGATGCGGTATTGTTCTTCTCGTCGCCGCGGGGAAACCCGCCGGTGGTGGACGAGGGGCTGTGGCGCAGCTGGTAGCGCACCTCCATGGCATGGAGGGGGTCAGGGGTTCGAATCCCCTCAGCTCCACCTCGTGATGAAGGCCCCCGGACGTGACGTCCGGGGGCCTTCGTCGTCCCCGGTGCGCCTCACCCCGCCCCGACCACCGCGCGCACCGCCGCCACCGCCACCGCGGTGGCGTCCTGCGGCGAGCCGGTCGCCCCCGGCCGCACCCCGCGCACCAGCGCGGCCACCAGCACCACGCGCCCGCCGCGGTGGGCCAGGCCCGCGGTGCACGAGCTGCCGAACAGGCCGGTGCCCACCGCGTGGTGCAGGCGCCACCCGCCGGGCAGGGGGACGGTGGGCAGCCAGGAGGCGAAGGCGCGCCGCTGCGGCGGGGCGAGCACGTCACCGAGCAGCAGGTGGCCGTAGGTGGTGCCCAGGGCGCGCGCGGTGGTGCTGTCGCGCACGTCCCAGGGGCGCGCGCTGGCGCTGCCGGGGGCCCAGCGGTCCAGGCGGGTGACGGGGTCGCCCAGCTCGCGGCAGAAGCCGGTGCAGGCGCGCGGGCCGTCGGCCAGGGTGAGCAGCAGGTTCGCCGCGGTGGCGTCGGCGCGGCGCACCGCGGCGTCGCCCAGCTCGGCGACCGTCATGCCCTCGTCGACGTGCCAGCAGGTGACGGGGGAGCCGCGCACGACCTCGGCGGGGCTGAAGCGCAGCCGCCGCCGCAGCACCGCCGGGCCGTGCTCGGCCAGCAGCCGCGCCGCGCTCAGCCCGCCGGCCAGCGCCAGCAGGGGACCGGGGCGGTCGGCGTCGTGGGCCAGGCCGCGCCCGGTGCCCACCTCCACCGCCCACGCCGCGCTCAGCTCGCCGGGGCCCTGCGGTCCCACGGGCGCGGCGGGCACGGCGGGCGCGGTGCGCCCGGGCCGGTGCTCGGCCCCGTCGCCGTGCCGGGCCAGCACCCCGGCCAGGAGCGCGGCGGCACCACCGGCGACCGCGCTGCGCCGCCGCACCGCCCGCTGAGCCCCCACGCCCGCCTCCCGAGGACCGGGCGCACCGTCGCGCCCGCCCCCAGGATGCGCCTCAGCGCGCCCGCGCGGGAGCCCACCCGAGGGCCGGGGCCACGTGGCGGGCCACCGACTCCAGCAGGTGCAGGTTGTAGTCCACGCCCAGGGCGTTGGGCACCGTCAGCAGCAGCGTGTCGGCCTCGCGCACCGCGACGTCCTTGGCGAGCTCCTCGGCCAGCCGGTCCGGCTCGCCGACGTAGCTGCGCCCGAAGCGCGCCAGGCCGGGCTCACCCACGGAGCCGACCTGGTCGGTGCTGCCGCGCTCGGCGCCGAAGTACGCCCGGTCCTCGTCCGTGACCAGCGGCAGCACGCTGCGGCTGACGGACACGCGCGGCTCGCCGGGGTGCCCGGCGTCGGACCAGGCGGCGCGGAAGGCGGCGATCTGCTCGGCCTGCAGCTCGTCGAAGGGCACGCCGGTGTCCTCGGTGAGCAGGGTGGAGCTCATGAGGTGCATGCCCTGCTCGCCGGCCCAGCGGGCGGTGGCGCGGGTGCCCGAGCCCCACCACACGCGCCCGGCCAGCCCCGGCGACTGCGGCTGCACGGGCAGCAGGACCGAGCGGCCGGTGCGGCGCGGGTCGGAGGCGGCCACGCCCTCGCCGGCGACGGCGCGCCGGAACAGCTCCGTGTGCCGGCGGGCCATGTCGGCGCCGCTCTCGCCCTCGGCGGGCACGTGCCCGAAGGAGCCCGGGCCGTCCAGGACGGTCTCGGGTGAGCCCCGGCTCACGCCCAGCTGCAGCCGCCCGCCGGAGAGCAGGTCGACCTGCGCGGCCTCCTCGGCCATGTACAGGGGGTTCTCGTAGCGCATGTCGATCACGCCGGTGCCGATCTCGATGCGCGAGGTGCGCGCGGCGATCGCGGCCAGCACCGGGAAGGGCGCGGCCTGCTGGCGGGCGAAGTGGTGCACGCGCACGTAGGCGCCGTCGATGCCGAGCTCCTCGGCGCCGACGGCCAGCTCGACGGTCTGCAGCAGGGCCTCGCGGGCCGTGCGCGTGCGCGAGCCGGGCACCGGCTGGTGGTGCCCGAAGGACAGGAGGCCGAGGCGTTCCACAGGTGCTTCAACGGGCAACTTCCCGCGCTTGTTCCAGCGCAGGGCGGCGCCGCGCCCTGTGCGGTGTCCCGCCGCGCCCGGTGCCGTGCCCCGCGCCGCGCGTGGACGGGCAGGATGGGCCGGTGAGCGAGAACCCCCACCCCGCCCCGGCCGCCGCGCTGCCCCTGGAGCTGCGCGAGCGGGTCTCCAAGGACACCCGCCTGTGCCTGTCGCTGTCGGGGCGCCCCAGCGACCTGGGCACCCGCTTCCACAACTTCCTCTACGCCGAGCTGGGCCTGGACTACGTCTACAAGGCCACCACGACCACCGACGTCGCCGCGGCGGTCGCCGGGATCCGGGCCCTGGGCGTGCGCGGCTGCGGGGTCTCCATGCCCTTCAAGGAGGCGGTGATCCCGCTCGTGGACGAGCTGACGGCCTCCGCGGCGGCCATCGACTCCGTCAACACGATCGTCAACACCGACGGGCACCTGGTGGCGCACAACACCGACTACACCGCCGTGGTGGACCTGCTGGCCGGGCGCGGCGTGCGCCCGGGCGGGCCCGCCGTCGTGATCGGCAGCGGCGGGATGGCCAAGGCGTGCCTGGCCGCGCTGCGCGACAACGGCTTCGAGGACCTCGCGGTCGTCTCCCGCAACGCCGCCACCGGTGCGGCGCTGGCCGCCGCGTACGGCGCGCGCCGGCTGGCCACCGCCGACGGCCTGCGCCCGGCGGTGCTGGTCAACGCCACCCCCGTCGGCATGGCCGGTGGCCCGGAGGCCGACGAGCTGCCGGCCCCGCGCGAGGTGGTGGCCGCCGCCGCGGCCGTGGTCGAGGTCGTCGCGGTGCCCGAGAGCACCCCGCTGCTGCGCCTGGCGCGCGCGGGCGGTGCCGCGGTCGTCACCGGCACCGAGATCGCCGCGGCGCAGGCCGCCGAGCAGTTCGCTCTCTACACCGGGGTGCGCCCCACGCCCGAGCAGGTGCGCCGCGCGGGGGAGTTCTCCCGGGCCCCGCGCGGGCGCTGACGCACCCCCGCGCGCGGTGGGGGCCCGGGGCGCGTCACCCGCACGACGCATCCAGCGCGGCCCCGCGCCGGCCGACACCCGTGCTGTGAGCGCCCCGTCCCCGGCCAGCCCCCGCACCCCCGCGCCCGGCACCCCCCTGCCCGCCAGCGGCGACCGCCGCTGGTGGGCGCTGGCCGCGGCGGTGCCCGCGGCCGGCGTGGTGGCCACCGCCCTGGTGGGCGCGCTGGCCCCGCGGGGTGCGGCCGCGGTGGCCGGGGCGGCCTGCGCCGCGGCGGTGGCCCTGGCGGCGCTGGCGGCGCTGCTGGTGCTGGCCGTGCGGGCCTGGCGCGGCGCGGACGAGCGCGTGGCGCGCCTGCGCGGCGAGCTGGACGCCGCGCGCGACGAGAGCGTGCGCGACGACGTGACCGACCTGCTCAACCGCCGCGGCCTGCTGCTCATGGGGCACCAGGTGCTCGAGGCCGCCCGCCGCGCCGGCGGCGCCGTGCACGCCTGCGTCGTCGAGGTCACCCCCGGGGTGGTGCTGGGCGGCCCGCCCGGCGGCGCCGAGGCGCTGCGCGCGCACCGCGAGCAGGAGTGGTGCGCGGTGGCCGCCGCCCTGCGCGCGGCCACCCGCAGCTCCGACGTCGTCGCGCGCGAGGCGGCCGGGCGCTTCCTCGTCCTGGGGCCCGGCGCGGGGCTGCACGCGCAGGAGCTGGAGCGCCGCGTGCGCGTCGGGCTGGCCCAGCAGCGCCTGGACGCCGCCGGGGCGCCGGCCCCCCGGCTGGCGGTCGAGGTCGGCGCCGCCGTCCTGGCGCCCTGGGACGACGGCGGGGTCGGCGACCTGCTGGAGCGCGCCGAGCAGTCCCTGGCCCAGCGCCGGGCGCTGCGTCGCAGCACCCCGCAGCACGGCTGGGGCCGGCGCCGCGGCGACCGGCGTGCCCCGGACGGCACGGGCGGCGCGGGCAGCGGCGCCGGCGGCGGCACGGAGCGACCGGGGCTCTGAGCCCAGGCGCTAGGCTGGACGCGTGCGGACCCGCCGACCCCTCGCCGGACCGCGCTGAGCGGCCGACGACGCAGCCCCGGCGCGGTGACCCCTCCTGTGCGAGGGGTCTCGCCATGTCGGGGTGAGGGCGGGGGCCGCACGCGGCCCACCCAGGAGGACGAGATGACGCAGACCGAGGCGGGGACCGGCGCCCGGCCGGCCCAGGAGAGCGAGCAGGACGAGGAGCGCTACGACGCGCACGCCCTGCAGGAGAAGTGGCTGCCGGTCTGGGACGAGCTCAAGCCCTTCCGCAGCGGTCAGCCGGGCGACACCCGCCCGAAGAAGTACGTGCTGGACATGTTCCCGTACCCCTCCGGCGACCTGCACATGGGCCACGCCGAGGCGTACGCGCTGGGCGACGTCATCGCCCGGTACTGGCTGCAGCGCGGGTTCGACGTCATGCACCCCATCGGCTGGGACGCCTTCGGCCTGCCGGCGGAGAACGCCGCCATCAAGCGCGGCCTAGACCCGCGGCGCTGGACGTACGACAACATCGCCCAGCAGCGCGCCTCGATGCGCCGTTACGCGTGCTCCTTCGACTGGGACCGCGTGCTGCACACCTCCGACCCCGAGTACTACAAGTGGAACCAGTGGCTGTTCCTCAAGCTGTACGAGCGGGGCCTGGCCTACCGCAAGGACTCCCTGGTCAACTGGGACCCGGTCGACCAGACGGTGCTGGCCAACGAGCAGGTGCTGCCCGACGGCACCTCCGAGCGCTCCGGCGCGAAGGTCGTCAAGAAGAAGCTGACCCAGTGGTACTTCCGGATCACCGAGTACGCCGACCGGCTGCTCGACGACCTGGACTCCCTCGAGGGCACGTGGCCGTCGAAGGTCATCAGCATGCAGCGCAACTGGATCGGGCGCTCCACCGGCGCCGAGGTCGAGTTCGCCATCGAGGGCCGCGAGCAGCCGGTGACCGTCTACACCACCCGCCCGGACACCCTGCACGGGGCGACGTTCATGGTGGTCGCCGCCGACTCCGACCTGGCCGAGGAACTGGCCGCCGACGCCGCCCCGGACGTGCGCGCCGCGTTCGAGGAGTACCGCACCCGCGTGCAGGAGACCTCCGAGATCGACCGGCTGTCCACCGAGCGGGAGAAGACCGGCGTGCCGCTGGGGCGGTTCGCCGTCAACCCTGTCAACGGCGAGCGGCTGCCGATCTGGGCGGCGGACTACGTGCTGGCCGACTACGGCACCGGCGCCATCATGGCCGTGCCCGCGCACGACCAGCGCGACCTGGACTTCGCCCGCGCGTTCGGCCTGCCGGTGCGCGTGGTCGTCGACGTGCGCGACGCCGACGGCGAGCCGCTGCCCGACCCGGCGGTCTCCGGCACCGCCACCGCCGGCGACGGCGTGCTGGTGAACTCCGGCGAGCTGGACGGCCTGGACAAGCGCGCGGGCATCGCCCGGGCGGTCGAGCTGCTCGAGGCGGCCGGCACGGGCCGCGCGGCGAAGAACTACCGGCTGCGCGACTGGCTGATCTCCCGCCAGCGCTACTGGGGCACGCCGATCCCGGTCGTGCACACCGAGGACGGCGAGGTCCCCGTCCCCGAGGACCAGCTGCCGGTGCTGCTGCCGCCCAGCGAGGGCCTGAACCTCACGCCCAAGGGCACCAGCCCGCTGGGCGCGGCCGAGGACTGGGTCAACGTGCCCAGCCCGGTCGACGGCAGGCCCGCCCGGCGCGACCCGGACACCATGGACACCTTCGTGGACTCGTCCTGGTACTACCTGCGCTTCGTCTCCCCGCGCGACGACACCCAGCCGTTCGACAGGGACCTCGTCGCGCAGTGGGGGCCGATCGACCAGTACGTCGGCGGCGTGACCCACGCGATCCTGCACCTGCTGTACGCGCGGTTCATCACCAAGGTGCTGCACGACATGGGGTACCTGCCCTTCGACGAGCCGTTCGCGCGGCTGCTGAACCAGGGCATGGTGCAGATGGACGGCTCCGCGATGAGCAAGTCCAAGGGCAACCTGGTGCGCCTGTCCGACCAGCTCGACGAGCACGGCGTGGACGCGGTGCGCCTGACGATGTCCTTCGCGGGCCCGCCCGAGGACGACATCGACTGGGCCGACGTCTCCCCGTCCGGCTCGGCGAAGTTCCTCGGCCGCGCCTGGCGCCTGGCGCGCGACGTCACCTCCGAGCGCGGCGCCGACCCGGCCACCGGCGACGCCGCCCTGCGGGCGGTGACCCACCGCGCCGTGCACGAGATCACTCAGCACGTCGAGGCGTACCGCTTCAACGTGGCCGTCGCGCGCCTGATGGAGCTGGTCAACGCCACCCGCAAGGCGATCGACTCCGCCGGCGTCGGCCCGGCCGACCCGGCGGTGCGCGAGGCCGCCGAGGCGGTCGCGGTGGTGCTCAGCCTGTTCGCCCCGTACGCGGCGGAGGACATGTGGTCGCTGCTCGGGCACGACCCGTGCGTGGCGCGCGCCGGCTGGCCGGTGGTCGACGAGTCGCTGCTGGTGCAGGAGACCGTCACGTGCGTCGTGCAGGTCAAGGGCAAGGTGCGCGACCGCCTGGAGGTCGCCCCCGACATCGGCGAGGACGCGCTGCGCGAGCTGGCGCTGGCCAGCGAGAAGGTGCGCGCGGCGATCGGCGACGCACCGCTGCGCACCGTGGTGGTGCGCGCGCCCAAGCTGGTCAACGTGGTCCCGGCCTGAGGGCCGTGACCGGCGCCGCGGAGGGTTTCCTGATCGAGACCCCGCGCCTGCTGCTGCGGCGGTGGGCGGCCGGGGACCGGGGACCCTTCGCGGCGCTCAACGCCGACCCGGAGGTGATGCGGCACTTCCCGTCGGTGCTGGACCGCGCCGCCTCCGACGCCCTCGCCGACCGCTGCGACGGCTGGTTCGAGCGGTCCGCGGCGGTCGGGCCCGGCCCGTTCGGGCTGGCCGCGGTCGAGCGCCGCGGGGACGGGCGGTTCCTCGGGTTCGCGGGGCTGGCGGTCCACCGCTGGTACCCCGACGACGTCGAGCTCGGCTACCGCCTGGCCCGCGAGGCCTGGGGCCGCGGGTACGCCACCGAGGCCGGGACCGCGTGGGTCGCGCACGCCCGCGAGGTGCTGCGCCTGCCCCGGCTCACCTCGATCGTGGCGCCGGGCAACGCGGCGAGCCTGGCGGTGGCCGCGAAGCTGGGGTTCCGCGAGGCGTGGCGCGCCGAGCGCGAGGGGATCGAGCACGTGGTCCTCGTCCTGGACCTCTGAGCCGGGCCTCCCCGCGCGTCCCGGCGGCGTCGGCGTGGCCGCGCGGGCTCCCCAGCGCGCACCCGGGCGGCGCCGTCCACAGCCGGGTCCCCGACCCCGCCGTCGTGCACGGGGCGCGACCTAGCGTCCCGGCGTGCCCGTGCCCCCGCTGCCCGACCGCGTCGCCGCCGCGCGCGCCCGTGCCCTGGTGCAGCGCCAGCTGCGCGAGGGCGCGCCACCGCCCGGTGGAGGGTCCGCTGGTGCGCCCGGTGGCGGGCCCGGTCGGCACCGCGCCGGGCCGCCGCCGTGGGCGCACGAGGCGGTCCAGCGGCTGGAGGACCGCCTGCCGCCGGGGCTGCGCGCGGTGCGCTGGCGCGTGGGCCCGCGCGCGGCCGCCGGCGCCCTGCTCGTGGTGGTGCTGCTGACCGCCGTGCTCGGCGCGCTGGCGTGGCGCAGCTGGCCGGGCGGGCCCGCGCCGCGCGGCGACGACGCCGGGCTGGCCCTGCCCGAGCGGGCGGACGAGGAGGTCCCCGGCTCCGCGGGCGGTGGCGGGCCGGGAGGTGCGGCACCCGCCGGTCCCGCCGACCCCGCCGACCCCGCCGACCCCGCCGACCCGCTGCCCGCTGCCGGTGCCGTCGCGCCCGTGGCGGCGCCGACCGGCACCGTCGTCGTGCACGTCGCCGGGCGCGTGCTGGCGCCCGGGCTGGTGAGCCTGCCCGCGGGCAGCCGCGTGGCCGACGCGCTCGCCGCCGCGGGCGGTCCCGCGCCCGACGCCGACCCGGCCGCGCTCAACCTCGCCCGCCCCCTCGTCGACGGCAAGCAGGTCCTCGTGCCCGCTCCGGGGCAGGTCGCACCGCCCCCTGCGGCCCCGGCGCCGCCCGTGGCGGCGGGTGCGGGCGCCGCGGGCGCGGCCGGGCCCACGGGGCTGCTGGACCTCAACGCCGCCACCGCCGAGCAGCTCGACGCCCTGCCGGGCGTGGGGGAGGTCCTCGCCGCCCGGATCGTGGGGGGGGGGCGGGGCCCCCGCCCCCTCCCCCCCCGCGCCCAGCCGGGGGTGGGGGGGGGGGGGGGCCCCCACCAGAAGGACCGCGGCCGCCGCCTCCTGC
>NZ_JBJLRD010000019.1:0-77336 GCF_050871305.1 Kineococcus gypseus
CCCCCCCCCCCCCCCCCCCCCCCCCCCCCCCCCCCCCCCCCCCCCCCCCCCCCCCCCCCCCCCCCCCCCCCCCCCCCCCCCCCCCCCCCCCCCCCCGCCCCCCCCCCCCCCCCCCCCCCCGCTGCCGGGCCCCGTGGCGCGCCCGTCAGCGGCGCCGGCGGCGCAGCCTGGCGGTGACGACCGCGACGTCGACCACGGCGAGGGCCGCGAGCGCCAGGAGCACGAACCCCGGCCCGCGGGTGCCGCCGGGCGGCGGGGAGGCGCTCAGCCACAGCGCGCCGAGCACCGCGCACACCACGAGGCCGAACAGGGCCAGCACCAGGCGCAGCACCAGCGGCGAGCGCGCGGTGCGCGGCTCGGTGCCGGTGCGACCGCGCGGCTGCTCGGGCGGCACGCCGGGGTCGTGCGGGCGGGCCGTCGAGCGGTGGTCGCGGGGGTCCATGCGCTCCCCCGTACCCGCTGCGCGCACCCGCATGCACCCGCGCCGCGGCGGGCGGTGGGCGGTCGCGCTGAGTGGCGGGCGGGCACGGGGCGCCGCACGATGGGGCCCCGGCACTTCAGGGCCGGTGCCGCGCGGCGGTGCTCCGGCCCGGAACAGGAGCTCCCGTGAGCAGCACGTCCCCCCTCCCCGCGAACCCGCTGCGCGGGCGGCGCAGCGCCCTGGCGCTGGCCCTCGCGGTGCCGCTGGCGGTGGGCGGGTGCACCCTCTCCTCCGGGGAGGGGACCGCGCCGGCGGCGGCCAGCAGCTCGCCGGAGACCTCCGCGGCGCCCGCCGGCGGGGGCGGCGCACCCGGCGAGGCCGCCTCCCTGGAGGAGACCTACCAGCGCGTCATCGCGCAGGTGCTGCCCTCGGTGGTGGAGATCCGCACCGGCAGCGGCCTGGGCAGCGGCGTCGTGCTCGACGAGGACGGCAACATCGTCACCAACGCCCACGTGGTGGGCACCGCCACCGAGTTCGAGGTGCAGTTCGCCAACTCGCCCACCTCCTACCCGGCCACCCTGGTGGGCACCTACCCGCAGAACGACCTGGCCGTGGTGCGCGTGCAGGGCGCTCCGGACCTGCAGCCGGCCACGCTGGGCGACTCCGACGCCGTGGAGGTCGGCACGCTGGTGCTGGCGATGGGCAACCCGCTGGGCCTGTCCAGCAGCGTCACCGACGGCATCGTCTCGGCCACCGGGCGCACCGTCACCGAGCCGCCCAGCGAGGCGGTGCCGGCCGGCGCGACGCTGCCGGGCACCATCCAGACCTCCGCGGCGATCAACCCCGGCAACAGCGGCGGGGCGCTGGTCAACCTCGACGGGGAGGTCATCGGCATCCCCACCCTGGCGGCGACCAACGGCCAGCAGGGCGGCGCCGCCCCGGGCCTGGGCTTCGCCATCCCCTCCAACACCGCCGAGTCGGTCGCCGTCCAGCTCGTGCGCGACGGGCGCGTCACCGACACCGACCGCGCCGCGCTGGGCGTGACCGTCACGACGGTGGCTGGGCGCTCCGGGCAGCCCGCCGGGGTCGGCGTCGTCTCGGTCGAGCCGGGCGGGGCGGCCGCGTCGGCCGGTCTGCGCGCCGGGGACGTGATCACGTCGGTGGCCGAGCAGGAGGTGCGCAGCACCGCGGAGCTGTCCGCGGTCCTGGCCGACCTGGAGGTCGGGCAGGAGGTGCCGGTCGTGCTCACCCGCGACGGCGGCGAGCAGACCCTGCGGGTCGTGCTCGGGGAGCTGCCGGCCAGCTGAGCGGGGCTCCCGGCCCACCCGGGCCCACCCCGGCCCGGAGCGGGACGGGTGGGCCGGGCGCGGGTCAGCCCCGGCGCAGGACCCCGCGCGGCGGCAGCGCGCCGGGGCGGTGCCGCCAGGCGCGCGTGCCCAGCGCACCGCCCCACACCGCCAGCGCGGCGATGGCGGCGCCGGCGAGCACGTCGACGAGGTAGTGCCAGCCGAAGTACACCGTGGCCACCGCGGTCAGCGCGGTGTACGCCCACAGCGACCAGCGCACCACCCGCCACAGCCGCAGGCCCTGGGCGACCAGGGCGGCCGTCAGCACGATGGACACGTGCAGCGAGGCGAACGCGGCGATGCCGTGGATGCGGTCGGTGCCGTACGGGTCGGCCAGCACCAGCAGCCGCGAGCGCATCAGGCTCTCCTGCAGGTCGGAGACCCCGGTGGCGGGCAGGTCCGCGTAGTGCGCCGGGTCGGCGTAGACGGGTCCCAGGCTGGGCAGCAGGTAGTACGACGCGGTGCCCAGGGCCCAGTTCAGGCCCAGCGCGGTCACGTACCAGTAGCCGTCGCGCGGGTCGCGCACCCACACCAGCGCGAACGCCAGCGAGAAGGGCACGAAGAAGAGGAAGAACAGGTAGACGGCCGAGAGCAGGTGCGCGGCGGCGCCGGTGCCCAGCACCCGGTGCAGCAGGTCGGCCGGGTCCGCGCCCAGGGACATCGCCTCGTCCAGGCGCAGCAGCTGCGCGTCGTGCAGGTCCTCGCGCAGCACCGGCAGGTAGCTCTTGAGGTTCCGGTAGCCGACGTAGGTCACGTAGAAGGCCAGCAGCCCCAGCAGCACGCGCCCGAGCCGGGCGGGGGCCAGGCGCTCGCGCAGCAGGTCGCGGGCCGCGGCGGCGCGGTCCCCGCCGCAGCCGCGCAGCCGCAGCGCCAGGCGCGGGAGCAGGTCCACCAGGAGGAAGCCGGCGGCCAGCACGGGCAGGCGCACGTAGCTGGGCCCGAGGAAGCCCTCGGGGTCGCGCAGGCGGATGCCGACGTCGAGCGAGGCGACCACGGCCGCACCGCCGGTCGCCACCGCCACGGCCACGAGCACCGCCCACGTGCCCCACCAGGGCACGCTCGACGGCACGGCGGCGGCGCGGCGCGCGCCGGGCCGGCGGCGCCCGGCCGGCCGCGCCACCGGCCGCTGCGCCAGGGGCGGCGCGGCGAGCTGGTGCGGCACGGCGGCGTCGGGCACGCCGGAGACGGGGCGGATCTCGTGCATCGGCACCTCTGCGTTCACGCTCTCGTCAGCCGGGGTTCGACTGGCGTGCATCGTGCCACGACCCGGGCGCTCAGGCAGCGGGCGGTCCCCCGGCGCGCCGGGCCCCGCGCGCCAGGCGGGCGGCGCACGTGCCCAGGACCAGCAGCCAGCCCCACAGCGGCAGCGCGCGCAGCACCGCGTCGGGCAGCTGACCGAGCTGCTGCACGTGCCAGGCGTCGGTCGTGGTGGCCAGGTACACCCCCACCCACGCCGGCCACGCCCGCACGAGGGAGTCGGCGCGGCGCACGGTCACCAGCAGCGGCAGCAGGTACGCGCCGTAGTTGGCCCACGCGAAGGAGGAGGCCGCGAAGGAGGCGACCAGCACGACGGGCAGCGCCTCCAGGCCCGCCAGGGGCCGGTGCCGGCAGCGCCGGGCCACCCACACGCCGCCCGCCAGCACCGCGGCGCGCAGCACCGGCCCCAGCGGCTGCGACAGCCCCAGCTGGGCCACGGCGCCGTCCACCGAGCGGTCGTAGGGGGCCAGCTCGGGCCGGTTGCCGTCCAGGAGCAGCGGGAGCACGTCGCGCGCGAAGACCGCCGCGTCGGGCACCGTCAGCACGCCGACCGCGCTGAGGGCGACCAGCGCCGCCGCGCCCGCCGCCGCGCCGCGCAGGCGCCCGATGAGCACCAGGGCGGCCAGCGCGGGCAGCAGGACCGGCTTCACGGCCACCGCGCAGCCCAGCAGCAGCCCGGCGCGCACGTCGCGCCCGCGCACGAGCGCGCCGGTGGCCACGGCGAGCACCAGCAGCAGCAGCAGGTCGACGTTGCCCAGGCGCAGCAGGCCCTGCACGGGGCGGCTGGTGACCAGCAGCAGCAGCGTGCCGGCCGCGACGGCGCTGCCGGCGGGGGTGCGCAGGCGCACCCCCACCTGGCGCAGCAGCAGGAGCACCGCGAGGACGACGGCGGCCGCGGACAGCGCGCTGAGCACCGCGCAGGCGGTGCGGAAGGGCAGCAGCCCCAGCGGCGCGAGCACCCAGCCGCTGACCGGGGGGTACAGGTACTCGTGGCCGGGGTCGTACAGCGGCCCGCCGGAGGCCAGGGAGGCGGCGCTGCGCCACAGGACGCGCAGGTCGCCGGCCTCGCCGGTGGCCGACTCCACCACCAGGTGCACCAGCGAGGCGAGGGCGAGCGGCCACAGCACCAGCGCGGCGGTGCGCCAGGGCCCCGCCCCCCGCCCGGCGCCGCCCGCCCGGTCGGAGGGGGCGGCGGGCGCGGGCGCCGCGCTCACCGGGCGAGCGCCGTCAGGTGGTAGCGGCACGAGGCGCCGTCCCCGCGGGCCACGTGCACCGGGCGGTACCCGGCCGCGGTGGCGCGCTCGTGCAGCTCGGCGTCGGTGGGGTACCCGGCCTCGAAGCGCCGCGGGTCCCGGCTGACGAGGACGAGCACGTCGGGGCGGCGCTCCAGGACGACCTCGGCGCGCTCGGCGGGCGGCAGCGGGCCGGTGCGCTGGATGAGCGGGTCGTTGAGCAGGAAGTCGTCCACCGCGGTGCGCCCGGCGCGCGCGGGCACCAGCCCGGCGTCGGAGACGGCGAAGACGGTGCCCGGCGCGGTGGTGCGCAGCCAGGCGGCCATCGCCTCACGGGCCTGCACCTTGCAGCCGGTGTAGCGCGCGGCCCAGCCCTGCACCGCCGCCAGGCCGCCGGGCGGCACCAGCAGCAGCGCGCCGGCGGCCGCGGCGGTGGTGGCGGCCACGGCCAGCCGCCCGCGCCGCCCGGCGGCGGCCGCGAGCAGCGCGGCCACGGCCACGCCGGCCAGCAGCGCCAGCAGCGGCCAGACCGGCTGGAAGAAGCGGCTGTAGCCGTTGGCGCTGTCGAGGGTGCCGACCGAGCCGGCGGCCAGCACCAGCGGCGGCACCGCCACCAGGCGCGCGCGGCCGCCGGCCAGCACCGCACCGGCCACGGCCAGGACCACCACGAGGGAGCCCTGGTCGAGGAACTTCCCCAGCACCGCCGTGGCCTCGCCGGTGCCGGACTTGTAGACCACGGAGTTGGGCAGCAGGTGCCCGAAGACGGCCAGGCGGCCCAGCTCCAGCAGCGCCTGCGAGGCCAGCGGTGCCCCCAGCAGCCAGGCCGCGCGGTGCGCGGCGCGGCGGGGCACCCGAGGTCCACGCGGGCTGCGGGGTCTGCGGGGGCCGCGGGGGCCGCGGGGGCCGCGGGGGCCGCGGGAGCGCAGCCGGTGCACCAGGGCGGGGCCCTCGGCGAGGGCGACCAGGGCCAGCGCCGGCGCCAGGCCCTCCGGGCGCAGCCACGGCAGCAGCGCCAGCAGCGCGCCCGCCACCGCGGCGCGCCCGCCGTCGGGGCGGGCCAGCTCCAGCACGGCGGCGGTGAGCACCAGGGCCACCGGCAGGGTTTCCAGGCCGCCGACCGCCCACAGCGCGAAGGGCGCGCTGCAGCCCACCAGCACGGCGGCCACCGCGGCGGCGCCCGCGCCCACCACGGCGCGCCCGCGCAGGCCCACCAGCAGCACGCAGCCGACCCCGGCGGCCACCCCCAGGGCGCGGGCGGCACCCAGGGCGGGCAGGCCGGCCAGCGCCGCCAGCGCCTCCAGGCCCACGAGCAGCGGGTTGCTGGCGCCCTCGACGACCGGTCCGCCGGGGTTCCACACGAAGCCGTGCCCGGCGGCGAGGTTCTCCGCGTAGCGCACGCTGATCCACGAGTCGTCGGTGACGAAGCCGCGCAGGCGCCAGCACAGCCACAGGTGCGCCAGGCAGGCGGCGGCCACCACCAGGTCGGCCGCGGGGCGGACCCGCGGTGGCGGGGCGGTGGGCGCCTGCGGGCGCACCGCGGTGGTCGTCACGCGTTCCTCCTCCGGTCGCGCGACCGGCGGGGAGACCGGGTGCGCTCCCTGGCCACCGGCGGTCGCCGGCCGTCAGCCTGCCGCACGCCCGGCCGCTCGGCCCGTCGAGCCGGTGCGGCACCGAGCGTGCCCAGCACCGCCGCACGTGTCAGGGACCGGTCGGCTGCGCCGCGTTTGCCGCCGCCGGCGCCGGGCAGGGGGAGGGCGATCGAGCACCTCACGACGCGACGCAGCGGGGAGCGGACATGGCCGTCGACACGGGCACGCACGGGCACGGCGAGCACGACGAGCACGACGGGTCGGGCGAGGGCGCCGCGCGCCGGGGCCCGGGCCGGCGCGGGGTGGTCGCCGCGGCCGCCGGGGCGGCGGCCGCGGCGCTCGGCGCGACGGGCGCCGGGACCGCGGCGGCGGACCCGCGCGGTCGCGGGTGGCGCGGGCGCCCGCAGCGGCCCGACGCCCCGGTGGCGCCGGTGGGCTTCGTGCTCTCGCACGAGCAGTTCCGCACGCAGGACCTGGTGCGCTGGGGGCGGCAGGCCGAGGAGGCCGGCTTCGGGCTGCTGTGGACCAGCGACCACATCCAGCCGTGGCAGGACAACCAGCAGCACTCGATGCACCCGTGGATCACGCAGGGGCTGCTGAGCCAGGCCACGCAGCGCGCCACGTTCGGCACCGGCGTGACCTGCCCCACCTACCGGCACCACCCCAGCGAGGTCGCGCAGGCGTTCGCCTCGCTCGGCGTCCTGGCCCCGGGCCGGGTGTTCCTGGGCGTGGGCACCGGCGAGGCGCTCAACGAGCAGGCGTCCACTGGGCAGTTCGGGCCCTACGAGGAGCGCGCGGCGCGCCTGGTGGAGGCCGTGCAGCTCATCCGGCAGCTGTGGACCGGCGAGCGCACCACCTTCGACGGCACCTACTACCAGACCGTGGAGTTCACGCTCTACGACCTGCCCGAGACCCCGATCCCGATCCACATGGCCGCCAGCGGCCCGCGCAGCGCCTACAACGCCGGCCGCTACGGCGACGGCTGGATCGGCGCCGCGAAGGACTTCTCCGACCCCGCGCTGGTGGCGGAGTTCGAGCGCGGCGCCCGGGACGCGGGCAAGGACCCCGCCGCGCTGCCGAAGTTCGGCGAGCTGTTCGTCAACGTCACCGAGCAGGACCTCGAGTACGCGGCCTCGCTGTGGCACTTCACCGTCGACCCGTGGGACCCCTCGCTGCTCTACGAGTCGAACCCGGTGGAGATCCAGCGCAAGGCCGAGGAGATGTGGCCGCTGGAGCAGGTGTACGCCGAGTGGCCCAAGGGCGGCCCGGAGAACCACGTCGCGGCCGTGCAGGAGCTGCTCGACGCGGGCGTGACGCCGTTCATCCACTCCGGGCAGCCGGACCAGTCGGCGGTGATCGAGTTCTACGGCCGGTACGTCCTGCCGAACCTGCGGTACTGAGCCCCGCACGTGAGCGGGCGGGGGCACGGCCCCCGCCCGCCGCGCCGTCCTGCCGGCGCTCGGCGGTGCCGCGCCCACCGCGTCGCGCACCCGGGGGGCGCCGGACGGCGCGCACGGGAGCCGTCACGCGCGGCTGGGCGCCCTCACAGGCCGGGCGCCGCGCCGGTTCCCGCCCCCGTCGTCCCCGTCGTCCCGGGGGCGACCGGGTTCGTCCCGGGACGGGCCGCGCGCACGTCCTCGCGCACGCTGGCGATCGTCTCCTGCGGCAGCGGCGAACCCACGCGCCGCAGCTCCTCCACGCCCAGCGCGCCCAGGGCGGCCGCTCCCCCGCCGTAGAGGACGGTGGCGACGAACGCGGCGCTGGGCGCGGGCAGGACCTTGCCCAGGGTGCGCACGAGGAACGCCGCCGACGTGCCGGCCGCCAGGCCCCCCAGGACGGCGGCGCCGCCGAGCAGGGCGGCACCCCTGCCCGCCTCCCTCGCCTTGTCGAGCAGCTCCCGGCGGGCCCGTTCGACCTCCGCCCGCACCAGCTGCACCGTGTCCGAGGTCAGGTCGTCCACCAGCTGCCCCGCCGTGCGCGGTTGCTCGGTCATCGTCGTCCTCCGGGGTGTGCGCAGTCCTCCTGACGGGCCGACCGTACGCGCGCCCGGCACCGCCCGCCGGTCGGGACGGGCCGGAGCCGCGTCCACGCGGCGGGCAGCGGACAGCGGGTGGTTGTGCGCATGACTTCCCGGATCCCGGGTAGGGGCCGGTCGTGGCCGACACCCAGGACGGACCGGATCTGCACCCGACGACCGAGGAGCTGGCGGGCGGGCGGAACTTCGCCGCCATCTCCACCCTGCTGCCCAGCGGGCGCATCCAGACGCAGTACATCTGGGTCGGCGTCGACGGCGGCAGGCTGTACGTCAACACCGAGGACCACCGGCAGAAGTTCCACAACCTCGAGCGCGACGCCCGCGTGACGCTCGCCATCCGTGACGAGCAGAACGCCTACCGCTACGCCGAGGTGCGCGGCCGGGTGGGCGAGGTGGAGCGCGGGCAGGCCGCGCGCGACCGCATCGACGTGCTGTCGCAGAAGTACGAGGGCCAGCCGTACCCGCCGGAGCAGATCAAGACCGAGCGGGTCACGGTGTTCATCGTCCCCGAGCGCCAGACGGTCTCCGGCTGAGCTCCACCCGCTCACCAGCAGCAGCACCAGCACCGAACAGCAGGACCAGGAACTTCCAGGAGGAGGAGAACCGTGAAGGCTGTCGTCTACCGGGGCCCGAAGAGCGTGACCGTCGAGGAGGTCCCCGACGCGCGCGTGGAGACCCCCACGGACGCCGTGGTCCGCATCACCACGACGAACATCTGCGGGTCGGACCTGCACATGTACGAGGGCCGCACCAGCGTGGAGGAGGGCAAGGTCCTCGGCCACGAGAACATGGGCGTCGTCGAGGCCGTCGGCTCCGGCGTCAGCCGGCTGAAGGTCGGCGACCGCGTCTCGGTGCCCTTCAACATCGCGTGCGGCTCGTGCCGCAACTGCGTGCACGGGTGGACCTCGTTCTGCCTGACGATGAACCCGATCGAGGGCATGGACGGCGCGGCCTACGGCTACGCGAACATGGGGCCCTACGACGGTGGGCAGGCGGAGTTCCTGCGCGTGCCGCACGCCGACTTCAACCTGCTGCACCTGCCCGAGGGCACCGAGCACGAGAACGACTTCACGATGCTCTCGGACATCTTCCCCACCGGCTGGCACGGGGTGGAGCTGTCCGGGATGGTCCCCGGCGACGACGTCGCCGTCTTCGGCGCCGGCCCCGTCGGGCTCATGGCCGCGCACAGCGCCCTGATCAAGGGGGCCGCGCGGGTCTTCGTCGTGGACAAGGAGGCCGACCGCCTGAAGCTCGCGGAGCAGATCGGGGCGATCCCGGTGGACTTCTCCGCCTCCGACCCCGTCGAGCAGATCACCGAGGCGACGGGCGGTCGCGGCGTGGACCGCGGCGTGGAGGCCGTCGGGTACCAGGCGCACGACCCGTCCGGCGACGAGCACCCGGAACTGGTGCTGGACAACCTCGTGAAGGTGGTCCGCAGCACCGGCGGCATCGGCGTCGTGGGCGTGTACATGCCCCAGGACCCGGGTGCGGCCACCGAGGGCGCCAAGGAGGGCCGGATCGGCTGGGACTACGGCACCTTCTTCACCAAGGGGCAGTCCATGGGCACCGGCCAGGCGCCCGTCATGCGCTACAACCGCCAGCTGCGCGACCTCATCGTCGCCGGCCGCGCCACCCCGGGTTTCATCGTCTCCCACGAGCTGGGCCTGGACCAGGCGCCCGAGGGGTACGCGAAGTTCGACGCCCGCGAGGACGGCTGGACGAAGGTGCTGCTGCACCCCGGGCAGGCCTCGTGACCGACGCCGCGGACGGCGACCCCGCCGGCGAGCGCGCCGGCGGGGCACCGCCCGTCGACGAGCCGGTGGGCGAGCTGGAGCTGGTGCACGCCTTCCACGGCCCCATGCCCACCGGCGTGACCGTCTCGCGCACCGGCCGGGTCTTCGTCTGCTACCCGAAGTGGGGCGACGATGTCCCGGCCACCGTGGCCGAGCTCGTCGACGGCCGGGAGGTCCCCTTCCCCGACGAGGCGTGGAACAGCCCCGACGGCGACGACGACGAGGGGGCGCTGGTCTCGGTGCAGAGCGTGGTCGTGGACCCCGCCGACCGGCTGTGGGCGCTGGACACCGGCAGCCCGATGTTCGCTCCCGTGAAGCCGGGCGGGCCGAAGCTGGTGCGCTTCGACCTGGCGACGGGCGCGGTAGAGCAGGTCGTCACCTTCAGCCCCGACGTGGTGCTGGAGAGCACGTACCTCAACGACGTGCGCTTCGACCTGCGCGCCGGCGAGGCCGGCACGGCGTACATCACCGACTCCTCGGACAAGGGCCCCAACGGCCTGATCGTGGTGGACCTGGCCAGCGGCCGGGCGTGGCGGCGCCTGCACGAGCACCCCTCCACGAAGGCCGAGCCGCTGTCGACGTTCCGCCCCGTGGTGGAGGGCCGCCCGTTCCTGCAGCGCTCCGAGGACGGCTCCACCCAGCCGGTGTCGATGGGCGCCGACGGCATCGCGATCTCCGCCGACGGCGAGCGGCTGTTCTACTGCCCGCTGGCCTCGCGGCGCTGGTACAGCGTCCCCACGGCGGCGCTGCGCGACACGTCCCTGGACGACGAGGCCGTGGCGGCCGCCGTCGTCGACGAGGGCGACAAGGGCACCGGCTCCGACGGGCTGGAGACCGACGACGCCGGGCGGCTGTACCTGACCGCGTACGAGCAGGACGCGGTGCTGCGCCGGCTGCCGGACGGTTCCTTCGAGACGCTCGTGCACGACCCGCGGCTGCTGTGGACGGACACCCTGTCCGTCGCCGACGGCTGGCTGTACGTCACCGCGAACCAGCTGCACCGCCAGCCCACCTACCAGGGCGGGCAGGACCTGCGGCGCAAGCCCTACGCCCTGTTCCGCACCCGCATCGACGCCGGGCCCGTGCGGCTGCGCTGAGCGCGCCGCGAGGACCGGGGACCACGAGGAGGAGACGAGACGTGAAGGCGATCGTGTGGCACGGGGTCGGCGACATCCGGCTCGACGAGGTGCCCGACCCGGGGATCCAGGACCCGTACGACGCCGTCGTGCGGATCACCACCAGCGCCATCTGCGGCACCGACCTGCACTTCGTGCGCGGCACCATGAGCGGCATGCGCGAGGGCACGGTCCTCGGCCACGAGGCCGTCGGCGTCGTGGAGGAGGTCGGCCCGGGGGTGCGCAACCTGCGCCCCGGCGACCGCGTGGTGGTGCCCTCCACCGTGGCGTGCGGGTCGTGCTCGTACTGCCGCGCCGGGTACTACTCGCAGTGCGACAACGCCAACCCGAACGGCAAGACCGCCGGCACGACGTTCTTCGGCGGTCCCGAGGCCGCCGGGGGCCTGGACGGCATGCAGGCGGAGTACGTGCGCGTGCCGTTCGCGCACGTCGGACCCGTCAAGGTGCCCGACTCCGTCACCGACGACCAGGCCATCACGATCTCGGACATCTTCCCCACCGCCTGGTTCGGGGCGAAGCTCGCCGAGGTCGGCGACGGGAACACCGTCGCGGTCTTCGGCGCCGGTCCGGTGGGCCTGTTCGCGGTCCTCTCCGCGTTCCGGCAGGGCGCGGGCCGGGTGGTCGTCGTCGACGGGATCGCCTCGCGGCTCGACGCCGCGCGGCGCCTGGGCGCCGAGGCGGTCGACTTCAACGCCGAGGACCCCGTCGCCGTCCTGCAGGAGATCACCGGCGGCGCCGGCCCGGACCGCGTCATCGACGCCGTCGGGGTGGAGTCCGAACGCCCGGGGAGCGGCCCGGCCGCGCAGGCCTCGGAGCAGCAGGCCGAGCAGTTCGCCGCCGAGGTGGCCGGCAACGCCCCCGAGACCGACCAGCAGGGCGGCACCTGGAAGCCGGGGGACTCGCCCTCGCAGGCCGCGCAGTGGTACGTGCAGGCCATCGCCAAGGCCGGCACCGTGGGGATCGTCGGCGTGTACCCGCCGACGATGAACAGCTTCCCCATCGGGCAGGCGATGAACAAGAACCTCGTGCTGAAGATGGGCAACTGCGAGCACCGCCGCTACCTCCCGCCGCTGCTGGACCTGGTCGCCTCCGGCCTGGTGGACCCCTCCACCGTCGTCACGCAGGAGGCGCCGCTGGCGCAGGACGCCCTGGAGGCCTACCAGCGCTTCGACCGGCGCGAGCCCGGGTGGGTCAAGACGGTGCTGACGCCCGGCGGGTGACGCCCCGCGTCGTGCGCAGGACGGGAGGAGCCCGCGTGAGCACCACCCCCTTCGACGTCGGCACGCCGCTGCACGACGCCGCGGGCCCGCAGCGGCCGCTGCTGCGGGCGGGCACGACGGCGCTGGACCTCGCCGCCCGCCCGGCGCTGCTCGCGGTGCCCACCGCGGCGGCCGCCGGCGCGGCGGTGCCGCTGCTCGTGTTCTTCCACGGCTCGCGCGGGGACCCGCAGCAGTCCCTGGCCCTGGTCGGCGCGGCCGCCGAGCGGCGCGGCGTCGCCGTGCTGGCCCCGGCCTCGAGCGACTACTCCTGGGACCTGGTGGTCGGCGCGCCGGGGCCGGACGTGGCGGTGGTGCGCCGGGGCCTGGCCGAGGTGGCGGCCCTGCTGCCGGTGGACCCGGCGCGGCTGTGCCTGGGGGGGTTCTCCGACGGCGCCTCCTACGCCCTGACCGTGGGGCTGGCCAACCCCGCGGCCGTCGAGGCCGTCACGGCCTTCTCCCCCGGCTTCGCCGTCGACGGCGCCGGCGCGGCGCGCCCGCGCTGCTTCGTCGCGCACGGCACCGCCGACCGGGTGCTGCCGATCGAGCGCACCAGCCGGGTCCTCGTGCCCCGGCTGCGCCGCGCCGGCCACGAGGTGCAGGACGTGGAGTTCACCGGCGGGCACGAGGTGCCCGCCGCCGTGCTGGAGCGGGCGCTGGGCTGGTGGCTGGGCGGCCCGCCGGCGCGGGCCCGCGGCTGAGCCCCGGCCGCCCGCGCCCACCCGCGCCGGCCCGCCGCACGCGCGACACGCGGGTGGCGCGCGCCCGCGCCGCCCTGCGCCCGGGCCCACCCGCGCCTAGGCTCGGGCGCGCCGCGGCGCACCCGCCGGGGCACCGACACGTCGAAGGGACGGCGCGCGTGCTGGGACTGCCCGAAGGGGTCACGGCCCTGTTGTTCGACCTGGACGGGGTCCTGACGAACACCGCGGCGGTGCACAACGCCGCCTGGACGTCGATGTTCGACCGCTTCCTGCGCGAGCGCGCCGAGCGCACCGGGGAGGCGTTCGTGCCGTTCGACCCGGACGCGGACTACCGCACGTACGTGGACGGCAAGCCGCGCGCCGCGGGCGTGCGCGACTTCCTCGCCAGCCGCGGCGTGGTGCTGCCGGAGGGGTCGGCCGACGACCCGCCGGGCGCGCCGACGGTGCAGGGGCTGGGCAACGGCAAGAACGCCGACCTGCTGCAGCGCCTGGCCACCGACGGGGTGGAGGTGTACGAGGGCTCGCGGCGCTACCTGCAGGCCGCGCGCGACGCCGGGCTGCGCCGGGCGGTGGTCTCCTCCAGCGCCAACACCCGCCAGGTGCTGGAGGTGACGGGGCTGGCCGAGCTCGTCGAGGAGCGCGTGGACGGGCTGACCCTCACGCAGCTGGGGCTGGCGGGCAAACCCGCCCCCGACACCTTCCTGGAGGGCGCGCGCCTGCTCGGCGTGCCGCCGGAGCGCGCGGCGGTGTTCGAGGACGCGCTCTCCGGGGTGGCGGCCGGGCGCGCTGGGCGGTTCGGGTTCGTCGTCGGCGTCGACCGCGTCGGGCACGCGGACGCGCTGCGCGAGCACGGCGCCGACGTCGTGGTGGGCGACCTGGCCGAGCTGCTGGAGGGGGCCCGGTGATCGGGCCGGGCACCTTCCCCGTCGAGCCGTGGCACGTGCGCGAGACCGGCCTGGACCTGACCCTGCTGGGGCAGACGGAGTCGGTGTTCGCGCTGTCCAACGGGCACATCGGCCTGCGCGGCAACCTCGACGAGGGCGAGCCGCACGGCATGCCGGGCACCTACCTGAACTCCTTCTACGAGGACCGCCCGCTGCCCTACGCCGAGGCCGGGTACGGCTACCCCGAGGTCGGGCAGGCGGTCGTCAACGTCACCAACGGCAAGCTGGTCCGCCTGTTCGTCGACGACGAGCCGTTCGACGTGCGCTACGGGGAGCTGGTCTCGCACGAGCGCGTCCTCGACCTGCGCGCGGGCACCCTGACCCGCAGCGCCGAGTGGGTCTCGCCGGCCGGCAAGCGCGTGCGGGTGCGCTCGACGCGGCTGGTCTCCTTCGTGCAGCGCGCCGTCGCCGCGGTGGAGTACGTCGTGGAGGCCGTCGGCGAGCCCGCGCGCCTGACGCTGCAGTCGGAGCTGGTGGCCAACGAGGCGATGCCGGCGCAGCGGGCGGACCCGCGCGTGGCGGCGGCGCTGACCTCCCCGCTGGTGGCCGTCGAGCGCGACTCCGAGGGCACCTCCGCCACGCTCGTGCACCGCACCCGCTCCAGCGGGCTGCAGATGGCCGCCGGCATGGACCACGTCCTGGAGGCCGACGGGCGCGTGACGCACGAGACGCGCACCTCCGAGGACTGGGCCCGCAGCACGTTCGTCGTCACCGCCGAGCCGGGCCGGCCGGTGCGCCTGGTCAAGCACCTGGCCTACGGCTGGTCGGCGCAGCGCTCGCACCCCGCGCTGCGCGACCAGGTCGCCGGCGCCCTCAGCGGTGCGCGCTACACCGGCTGGGAGGGGCTGCTGCGCGAGCAGCGCCAGTACCTCGACCGGTTCTGGGACGCCGCCGACGTGCAGGTCGACGGCGACGCCGAGGTGCAGCAGGCGGTGCGCTTCGCGCTCTTCCACGTCCTGCAGGCCGGGGCGCGCAGCGAGGGCCGCGGCATCCCCGGCAAGGGGCTGACCGGGCCGGGCTACGACGGGCACATCTTCTGGGACACCGAGGCGTACGTGCTGCCGGTGCTGACGTACACCGCCCCCGACGCCGCGCGCGACGCGCTGCGCTGGCGCTGGTCCACCGTCGACCACGCCCGCTCGCGCGCGAAGGAGCTGGGTCTGCGCGGGGCGGCGTTCCCGTGGCGCACCATCCGCGGCGAGGAGTGCTCGGGCTACTGGCCGGCCGGCACGGCGGCCTTCCACGTCAACGCCGACGTCGCCGCCGCCGTGGAGCGCTACCGGGTGGTCACCGGCGACGACTCCCTGGAGCAGGACGGCGGGCTGGACCTGCTCGTGGAGACCGCGCGGCTGTGGATGTCGCTGGGCCACCACGACGCCGACGGCGCCTGGCACGTCGCGGGCGTGACGGGCCCGGACGAGTACAGCGCCGTGGTCGACGACAACGTCTTCACCAACCTCGCCGCCGCGCACAACCTCTCCGCGGCCGCCGCCGCGGTGCGCCGGCAGCAGGACCGTGCCCGCGACCTGGGCGTGGACCTGGAGGAGGCGGCCACGTGGGTGGACGCGGCCAAGGCGGTGCACGTGCCCTACGACGAGCGGCTGCGCGTGCACCAGCAGCACGAGGGGTTCACGCGCCTGCCCGAGTGGGACTTCGCGCACCGGCGCGACTACCCGCTGATGCTGCACGCGCCGTACTTCGACCTGTACCGCCGGCAGGTGTGCAAGCAGGCCGACCTGGGCATGGCGCTGTTCTGGTTCGGCGACCGCTTCAGCGAGGAGGACATCGCCCGCGACGTCGACTACTACGAGCGGCGCACCGTGCGCGACTCCTCGCTGTCGGCGTGCGTGCAGGCCGTCCTCGCCGCCCGGGTCGGGCACCTGGACCTGGCGCACGACTACACGTACGAGGCCGCCAGCGTGGACCTGCGCGACCTGCACCACAACACCGCCGACGGCCTGCACATCGCCTCGCTGGCCGGCACCTGGATGGCCCTGGTGCAGGGCTTCGGGGGGCTGCGCGACACCTCCGGGGAGCTGACGCTGGACCCGGCCCTGCCGCACGGCATCTCGCGGCTGCGCTTCTCGGTGCGCTGGCACGGCTGTACCCTGCGGGTGACCGTGCACCACGACGAGGTGGAGTACGAGGTGCACGACGGCCCGGGGGCCTCGGTGCGGCTGCGTCACGCCGGCGAGCACGTGACCGTCTCCACCGGCGCGCCGGTGCGCCGCCCGGTGCGCCGGCGCACCCCGCTGCTGCCGCGCCCGCAGCAGCCGCCGGGGCGCGAGCCGGCGCACCGCGCCCCCGCGGTCAGCTGAGCCCCGCCGCGCCCCGCCGCGCCCCGCCGGGCGCCGGCACCCGGCGGGGCGCGGCGGGCGCTGGGCGCTGGCGCGCGGTCCGCTGGGCTCAGCGCCGCCCGGCGTGCAGCGCGACGGCGTGGCGGGCCGCGGCGCGCGCGCGTCGGCGGTCGCCGGCGGCGTCGTAGGCCAGCGCCAGGCGGTACCAGGCGCCCGCGTCGCGCGGGGCGGCCTCGACCTCGGCGCGGCTGGTCTCGAAGAGCCGCTGCCCGGCGGCGCGGTCGACGCGGCCGGTGGCGGTGCGGTCGAGGTCGTCGACGGGCAGCTCGCCGCGCTCGGCGAGCTCGCGCCCGAGGCGCTCGGTGGCGCGGCCGAAGCGCAGCTCGCGCAGCACCGCCCACGCGCCCAGCAGCGGCAGCACGAGCACCGCGGCCCCGATGAGGACCCCGGCCCACTGCCCGGTGCCGATGAGGTCCACGCCCAGGCGCCCGAGCAGGACGAAGTAGAAGAGCAGGGCGGCGCTGGCCACCGCCGCGACGACCTTGGTGCGCACCCCGGCCCCCCGCCGGTCAGGCCAGGTCGAGGTAGTGCTCGAGGCCCACGGTGACGCCGGGGCGCGAGGCGACCTGGCGCACGCCCAGCAGCAGGCCGGGCATGTACGCGGCGCGGTCGTAGGTGTCGTCGCGCAGCGTCAGCGTCTCCCCCGGCCCGCCCAGGACGACCTCCTGGTGCGCGGTCATCCCGCGCATGCGCACCGCGTGCACGTGCACGCCGTCCACGACGGCGCCGCGCGCACCGGGCAGCGACTGCTCCGTGGCGTCCGGGGAGGGGCCCAGGCCGGCCTCGGCGCGCGCCTGCGCGATCAGCCGGGCCGTGCGCACCGCCGACCCCGAGGGGGCGTCGACCTTGCCGGGGTGGTGCAGCTCGACCACCTCGACGGACTCGAAGTAGCGCGCCGCCCGCTTGGCGAACTGCATGACGAGCACGGCGCCGAGGCCGAAGTTCGTGGCGATGAGCACGTTGCGCCCCGAGGCGCACTGCCACGCCTCGACCTGCGCGACGCGCTCGTCGGTGAAGCCGGTGGTGCCGGTGACCACGTGCAGGCCCATGGCCAAGGCGCGCTCGACGTTGCCCATCACCGCCCCGGGGACGGTCAGGTCCACCAGCACGTCGGCGCCCGCGGCGGCGGCGAGGTCGTCGCCGCGGCCCAGGGCCGCCACCAGCCGCAGGTCGGGCGCGGCCTCCAGCGCCGCGCAGGCCTGCGAGCCCATCCGGCCGCGCGCACCGGTGACGGCCACGCGCAGCGGCGCGTCGGGAGCGCTCCCCGTGCTCACCGCACCACCGCGCGGAACGCGGCGTCGTCGGTGAAGGGGCCCACCACGGTGATCGAGCGCGGGCGCTCGAGCAGGTCCGCGGCCACGGCCTGCACGTCCTCGGCGGTGACCGCGCGCAGCCGGGCCAGGACGCCGTCGACGTCGAGGAACTGCCCGTGCACGAGCTCGGACTTGCCCAGGCGGTTCATGCGCGAGCCGGAGTCCTCCAGGCCCAGCACCGTGCCGCCGGCGAGCTGGCCGATGCCGCGCTGCAGCTCCTCCGCCTCCAGCGGCGCCTGCGCCAGGCCGGCCAGCTCGGCGAGCATGAGCTCGGCGACCTGCCCGGCCTTGGCCGGGGAGCACCCGGCGTACAGGCCGACGTAGCCGGAGTCGGCGTAGTTGGCGTTGAAGGAGTACACCGAGTACGCCAGCCCGCGCTTCTCGCGCACCTCCTGGAACAGGCGGCTGCTCATGCCGCCGCCGAGGACGGCGTTGAGCACGCTGAGGGTGAAGCGGCGCTCGTCGGTGGCGGTGATGCCGGTGGTGCCCAGCAGCACGTGCGCCTGCTCGGTGGCGCGCTCGACGACCAGGGCGCGCCCGCGCTCCAGGCCGCCGGAGACCTCCCCGCTGACCCGGCGCGGGGCCGGGGCGGCGTCGTGCAGGTCGCCGGCGGCGCGGGAGAGCTCGCGCTGCACCGCCTCGACGACCTCGTCGTGGTCCAGGCCGCCGGCGGCGGTGAAGACGAGCGTGGCGGGGCGGTAGTGCTCGCGGTAGTGCGCCCACACGTCGTCGCGGCCCACGGCGCGGATGGTCTCGGCGGTGCCGCCGATGGGGCGGGCCAGGGGGTGCTGGCCCAGGACGAGCTCGGCGAAGCGCTCGTGGGCGACGTCGCCGGGGTCGTCGTCGTTCATCGCCAGCTCCTCGAGGATGACCTCGCGCTCGGAGCTGAAGTCGTCGTCGTCGAGCACGGCGGAGGTGACCATGTCGGTCACCACGTCGATCGCCATCGGCAGGTCGGTGTCGAGCACGCGCGCGTAGTACGTCGTGTGCTCCTTGCCGGTGGCGGCGTTGGCCTCGCCGCCGACGGCGTCGAACGCGGTGGCGATGTCCATCGCGTCGCGGCGCTCGGTGCCCTTGAAGAGCAGGTGCTCCAGGAAGTGCGTGGAGCCGAAGTGCCCGCTGGTCTCGTCGCGCGAGCCGACGCCGACCCAGCAGCCGATGCTGGCCGAGCGCTGCCCGGGCATCGCCTCGGTGAGCACCCGCGCGCCGCACGGCAGCACCGTGCGGCGCACCAGCGCCCCGTCCGCCTCGGACAGGGTGGTCGTGACCGGCGCCGACCCCGCCGCCTCCGTGGGGAGGACGACGGGGGCGGGCACCTCGTGGTGGGCCGGCACGTCAGGCGTCGGCCGTCGCGGCGTCCGCGGGGGCCGCGTCGGCGGCGGCGTCCGCGGCCTCCTCGTCGGCCACGACGGGCACGAGCGAGAGCTTGCCGCGCGGGTCGATCTCGGCGATCTCCACCTGAACCTTCTGGCCCACGGAGACGACGTCCTCGACGTTGTCCACGCGCTTGCCGCCGGCGAGCTTGCGCAGCTGCGAGATGTGCAGCAGGCCGTCCTTGCCGGGCAGCAGCGAGACGAACGCGCCGAAGGTGGTCGTCTTGACGACGGTGCCGAGGTAGCGCTCGCCGACCTCGGGCATCGTCGGGTTGGCGATGGCGTTGACCGCTGCGCGGGCCGCCTCCGCCGAGGGGCCGTCGACGGCCCCGATGAACACCGTGCCGTCGTCCTCGATGGAGATGTCGGCGCCGGTGTCCTCCTGGATCTGGTTGATCATCTTGCCCTTGGGCCCGATGACCTCGCCGATCTTGTCGACCGGCACCTTCACCGTGATGATGCGCGGCGCGGTGGGCGACATCTCGTCGGGCGCGTCGATGGCCTCGGCCATGACGTCGAGGATGTGCAGGCGCGCGTCGCGGGCCTGGGTCAGCGCGCCGGCGAGCACCGAGGCGGGGATGCCGTCGAGCTTGGTGTCCAGCTGGATGGCGGTGACGAACTCCCGGGTGCCGGCGACCTTGAAGTCCATGTCGCCGAAGGCGTCCTCCGCGCCCAGGATGTCGGTCAGCGCCGCGTAGCGGGTCTCGCCGTCGACGGTGTCGGAGACCAGGCCCATGGCGATGCCGGCGACGGGCGCGCGCAGCGGCACGCCCGCGTTGAGCAGCGACAGGGTCGAGGCGCACACCGAGCCCATGGACGTGGAGCCGTTGGAGCCCAGCGCCTCGGAGACCTGGCGGATCGCGTAGGGGAACTCCTCGCGGGCCGGCAGGACCGGCACGAGCGCGCGCTCGGCCAGGGCGCCGTGGCCGATCTCGCGGCGCTTGGGCGAGCCCACGCGACCGGTCTCACCGGTGGAGTACGGCGGGAAGTTGTAGTTGTGCATGTAGCGCTTGCGCGTGACCGGCGAGAGCGTGTCCAGCTGCTGCTCCATGCGCAGCATGTTCAGCGTGGTCACGCCCAGGATCTGGGTCTCGCCGCGCTCGAACAGCGCCGAGCCGTGGACGCGGGGCAGGACCTCGACCTCCGCGGACAGCGTGCGGATGTCGGCCAGGCCGCGCCCGTCGATGCGGACCTGCTCGGTGAGGATGCGCTGGCGGATGAGCTTCTTCTGCACCGCCCGGTAGGCCGCGGAGACCTCCTTCTCGCGGCCGGCGAACCGCTCGGCGAGCGCGTCGCGCACCTGCGCCTTGATCTCGTCGACGCGGTTCTCGCGCTCCTGCTTGCCGCCGATGGCCAGCGCGCCGGCCAGGTCGCCGGAGGCGGCCTGCTCGACGGCGGCGTAGACGTCGTCGGCGTAGTCGGGGAAGAGCGGGAACTCGGCGGTCGGCTTGGCGGCCGCGGCGGCCACCTGCGCCTGCGCCTTGACGAGGGCGGCGATGTGCGGCTTGGCGGCCTCCAGGCCCTGCGCGACGACCTCCTCGGTGGGGGCGGTGGCGCCCTGCTCCTTGACGAGGTTCCACGAGCCCTCGGTGGCCTCGGCCTCGACCATCATGATCGCGACGTCCTCGGAGCCGTCCGCGGCGGTGACGACGCGGCCGGCGACGACCATGTCGAAGACGGCGCGCTCGACCTCGGAGTAGCGCGGGAAGGCGACCCACTGGCCGTCGATCAGGGCGATGCGCACGCCGCCGACCGGGCCGGAGAAGGGCAGGCCCGCCAGCTGGGTGGACATCGAGGCGGCGTTGATGGCCACGACGTCGTAGGCGTCGTCGGGGTGCAGCGCCATGACGGTGACGACGACCTGGACCTCGTTGCGCAGGCCCTTGACGAAGCTGGGGCGCAGCGGGCGGTCGATCAGGCGGCACGCCAGGATCGCCTCGGTCGAGGGGCGGCCCTCGCGGCGGAAGAACGAGCCGGGGATCTTGCCGGCGGCGTAGCTGCGCTCCTCGACGTCCACCGTCAGGGGGAAGAAGTCGAACTGGTCCTTCGGGGAGCGGCCGGCGGTCGTCGCGCTCAGCAGGAAGGACTCGCCGTCGAGGTAGACGGCGGCGGAGCCGGCGGCCTGGCGGGCCAGGCGGCCGGTCTCGAAGCGCACGGTGCGGGTGCCGAACGAGCCGTTGTCGATGACGGCTTCGGCGGCGGTGATCTCAGGACCCTCCACGGGTTCCCTCCTCGTCGATCGGTGCGGTGTGCCGCACCGGCGCGTGCCCGGCGGGGGCTGCCCCGCCGGTCCGGCCTTCGATCGAGGCCCACGGGCGCGGGGCGCCCGGGGGCCACTACCGAGGACCGGCACGACGCTGCGCGGTGCGGCACCGGGGCGCTGCGGTCAGCACCCCGAGTCTGCCCGGAGTCGGGCCCTCGTGCGCGGCAGCGGCGCCCCGGGGTGTCGGGGGCCGCGGCGCGCACGAGCAGCGGGGACGGCCCGGCAGGGCCGTCCCCGCGTCGCCTCAGCGGCGGATGCCGAGCCGCTCGATGAGCGAGCGGTAGCGGTTGATGTCCTTCTTGGCCACGTACTGCAGGAGGCGGCGGCGCTGGCCGACCAGCAGCAGCAGCCCGCGGCGGCTGTGGTGGTCGTGCTGGTGCGTCTTCAGGTGCTCCGTCAGGTCGCGGATGCGCTGGGTGAGCATGGCCACCTGCACCTCGGGCGAGCCGGTGTCGCCCTCGGCGGTGGCGTACTCGGCCATGATCTTCTTCTTGGTCTCGGCGTCGAGGGGCACGGTGCTCTCCAGGTCTCGTTGCGCGGTGCTCCGGGGCTGATCCACCCGGGCTCTCTGTGTCCGCGGCCGGTCGAACGGCTCGTCCAGGCTACCAGCCGACCCCGCGCGGCCCGCGCGCGCGGGCCCGGGGCGCTGCGCTCAGACGAGGCCCAGCAGCTCCCGGCAGCGCTGCACGTCCAGCGCCATCTGCGCCACGAGCGCCTCGACGCCCTCGAAGCGCAGCGTGGGCCGCAGCCGGTGCACGAAGTCCACGCCCACCCGCTCGCCGTACAGGTCCAGGCCGACGCTGTCCACGCAGTGCGCCTCCACCCGGCGCTCCAGGCCGTCGAAGGTGGGGTTGGTGCCCACCGAGACCGCGGCGGGCAGCCGCTCCCCGGAGGGGCGGTGCAGCCAGCCGGCGTAGACGCCGTCGGCGGGCACCAGCCCCTCGGCGTCCTGCGGCGAGAGGTTGGCCGTGGGGTAGCCCAGCTCGCGGCCGCGGTGGTCGCCGTGCACGACCGTGGCCGTCACGCGGTGCGGGTGGCCCAGCACCCGCGCGGCGCGCTCGACGTCGCCGGCGGCCAGGGCGGCGCGCACCGCGGTGGAGGACCAGCGCGGCGCGGCGCCGGCCCCGCCGCCGTCGCCGAGGTCGTCCAGGGCGGTGACGTCGAAGCCGTACCGGGCGCCCAGCTCGCGCAGGGTGCCCAGGTCGCCGCTGTTGGCGCGCCCGAAGCGCACGTCGTGGCCCACGACGACCTCCACGGCGCCCAGGGCGCGCACGAAGACGTCCTCGACGAAGCGCTCGGGCGTCCAGGAGGCCAGCTCGCGGGTGAAGGGCAGCACGAGCACCGCGTCCAGGCCCGAGGCGGCCAGCAGCTCCAGGCGGTGCTCCAGGCCGGTGAGCAGACCCGGCGCGCGCTCGGGCACCAGCACCTGCAGCGGGTGCGGGTCGAAGGTCACCGCCACCGCGGCCGCGCCGCGCCCGCGCGCGGCGCGCACCACCCGCTCCAGCACCGCCGCGTGCCCGCGGTGCACGCCGTCGAAGTTGCCGACGGTGACCACCGACGGCCCGGAGCCGGGGTCCACGTCTGCCAGGCCGTCCCACCGCTGCACGCGGACACTGTGCCAGCAGCCCGCTGCCGCCGCGGTCGGCGGGGCGGCGGGCGGCGCGGCGGGGTGGCCGCCCGCGCGTCGGCGCGGCGACGTGGCTAACGTCTCGTGCGGCACGAGACCGGAGGACCGGGGCCGAGGCCCGGGGCACGAGCTGGAGGCGCACACGTGGACGCAGGACCTGTCGACCCGACGACGACGAGCGCGTGGGCGGCCCTGGCCGCGCACCGCGCCGGCACCACCCCCGACCTGCGCGGCTGGTTCGCCGCGGACCCGCAGCGCGCGCAGCGGCTGACGTTCGACGCGGCCGACCTGCACGTGGACCTGTCGAAGAACCTCGTCACCGACGAGACGGTGCGCCTGCTGCTGCAGCTGGCCGAGGAGACCGGCGTGCTGGCCCGGCGCGACGCGATGTTCGCCGGCGAGCACATCAACGTCACCGAGGACCGCGCCGTGCTGCACACCGCGCTGCGCCGGCCCGCGGGCGCGCAGCCGCCGCTCGTGGTCGACGGGCAGGACGTCGACGCCGACGTGCAGCGCGAGCTGGAGAAGTTCCTCGGCTTCGCCGAGCAGGTGCGCTCGGGCGCCTGGACGGGCGTGACGGGCAAGCGCATCACCACGGTCGTCAACATCGGCATCGGCGGCTCCGACCTGGGCCCGGTCATGGCGTACGAGGCGCTGCAGCCGTACGTGCAGCAGGGCCTGCGGTGCCGCTTCGTCTCCAACATCGACCCCACCGACGTGGCGAGCACCACGGCGGACCTGGACCCGGAGACGACGCTGTTCATCGTCGCCTCCAAGACGTTCGGCACGCTGGAGACGCTGACCAACGCGCGCCTGGCGCGCACCTGGCTGTGGGAGCGCCTGGCCGCCGCCGGCGCGCTGGCCGACGACGACGAGGCCCGCCGCGGCGCCGTCGCCAAGCACTTCGTGGCCGTGTCCACCGCGCTGGAGAAGGTGGAGGCCTTCGGCATCGACCCGGCCAACGCGTTCGGGTTCTGGGACTGGGTGGGCGGGCGCTACTCGGTGGACTCGGCCATCGGCACCTCCCTGGCCGTCGCGATCGGGGCCGAGCGCTTCCGCGAGTTCCTCGCCGGCTTCCACGCCGTCGACGAGCACTTCCGCACCGCCGAGCCCGAGCGCAACGTGCCGCTGCTCATGGGCCTGCTCAACGTCTACTACGTGGACCACTGCGACGCGCACACCCACGCGGTGCTGCCGTACTCGCAGCTGCTGCACCGCTTCCCGGCGTACCTGCAGCAGCTGACGATGGAGTCCAACGGCAAGTCGGTGCGCTACGACGGCTCGCCGGTGACCACCGGCACCGGCGAGGTGTTCTGGGGCGAGCCGGGCACCAACGGCCAGCACGCCTTCTACCAGCTCATCCACCAGGGCACCCGCCTGGTGCCCGCGGACTTCCTGGCGTTCGCCAACCCCGCGCACCCGCTGCGCGACGGCGACACCGACGTGCACGCGCTGTTCCTGGCGAACTTCTTCGCCCAGACGAAGGCGCTGGCGTTCGGCAAGACCGCCGAGGAGGTGCGCGCCGAGGGCACCGCCGAGGAGGTCGTGCCCGCGCGGGTCTTCTCCGGCGACCGGCCCACCACCTCGATCGTGGCGCCGGACCTGACCCCGTCGGTGCTCGGCCAGCTCATCGCGCTGTACGAGCACGTCACGTTCGTGCAGGGCGCCGTGTGGGGCATCGACAGCTTCGACCAGTGGGGCGTCGAGCTCGGCAAGAAGCTCGCGGTGGAGATCGCCCCGGCGCTGACCGGGGACACCGCGGCGCTGGAGGCGCAGGACCCCTCCACCGCCGCGCTGATCCGGTACTACCTGGAGCGGCGCCGCTGAGGCGGGCGGCCCGGCGGCCACCGCCGCCGGGCCGGGCGCGGCGTGTCAGGCCCGCGCGAGCAGCCTGCGCGCCAGGTGCACGTCGGTGACGATCGAGGAGACCATCCCCGAGCGCAGCACCGCGTGCACCGCCAGGGTCTTGCCGGAGCCGCCGGCCACGGCGATGACGTCGGGCACGGCGCGCAGCTGCTCCTCCGTCAGCGCGATGCGCCGGTCGTCCAGCCCGCGCACGCGCCGGCCCTCGGCGTCCACGAGCAGCCCACCGGTCTCCCCCACCACGCCCTCGGCGGCGAAGCGGCGCGTCTGCTCGGCTCCGATGAGCGCGGGGATCTGCGACAGCCGCGGGTCCCACGCGCCGACGGCCACGACGGCGCGCGTCACGCGCGAGCACGCCGCCAGCGTGGCGCGGATGGCGGGTGCCTGCAGCAGCGTGCGCGCGGTGCGCGCGTCGGGCACGACGATCGGCGCGAACAGCGAGTGCACGCGCGCGCCGGTCAGCTCGCTGACGGCCCGCGTGATGTCCGGCCCGGTGTCGCCGAGCGCACCGCCCATGCCGGTGATCTGCACGAGGTCGCAGGCGGCGATGCCGGCCAGGTGCCCGGTCGTGCTGCGCAGGGTGCGCCCGCAGTCGACGCCGAGCAGGTCGTCGGGACCGACGACCTCGCGCAGCAGCTCCCCGGCGACCTGACCGAGCTCCGCGCGCACCGAGGACTCGTCGGGCGTCTGCACCGCCAGGGCGCGGCGCAGCCCGTAGCGCAGGCGCAGCCGCTCGGAGACCTCGTGGTCCACCCCGGCGGGCGCGCGCACCTCCACGCGCACGATGCCGCGCTCCAGCGCCGTGCGCAGGACCCGGCCCACCTTGAAGCGCGAGAGGCCGCGCTCGGCGGCGATGTCGACGCGCGAGACGCCGTCGACGTAGTGGCGGCGCGCGATGGCCACGGTCTCCGCGAGTTCCTCCGGTCCCACGTGCTCATGTGAGCAGTGAGGTTGACGGATGTGCAAGGACTTCGAAGCATGCAGTTCGTCACCACGCGACGGAGCGGGAGAGGGACGGTCATGAGCAGCGCAGCAGGGACCACCGCGGACGACGCCGGGCAGGACCCCGGCCCGCGGGACGAGGACGTCGACCTCGGCTTCCGCCTCGACGGGCGCGTGGCGCTGATCACCGGTGGTGCCTCCGGCATCGGCAGCGCCATCGGCGGCGTCTTCGCCGAGCGGGGCGCGCGCGTGGTCGTCGTCGACCTGGACGGGGCGGCCGCCGAGCGCCGCGCCGCCGAGCTCGGCGGCGGGGCCCTGGGCCTGGCCGGCGACGTGTCCAACCCGGCCGCCACCGCGCGCTTCACCGCCGACGCGCTCGCGGCCACCGGCGGCATCGACGTGCTGGTCACCTGCGCGGGCATCGTGGACCTGGCCCCGGCCGAGGAGCTGGAGCCGGCGGCGTTCACGCGCACCCTCGCCATCAACCTCACCGGCACGTTCCTGACCGCGCGCGAGGTCGGGCGCGGGATGCTCGAGCGCGGTCACGGCAAGGTCATCACCATGGCCTCGCAGGCCGCCTCCGTGGCCCTCGACGGGCACGCCGCGTACTGCGCGTCCAAGGCCGGGGTCGTCGGGCTCACGCGCGTGCTGGCCTCGGAGTGGGCCGGCCGCGGCGTCACCGCCAACTCGATCTCGCCGACCGTGGTGCTCACCGACCTGGGCCGCAAGGCGTGGAGCGGGCCGAAGGGCGACGCGGCCAGGGCCGCCATCCCCACCGGGCGCTTCGCGCTGCCCCGCGAGATCGCCGGCGCCGCGCTGTTCCTGGCGTCGGGCGCCTCGGACATGGTCAACGGCACCGACCTCGTCGTCGACGGCGGGTACACGATCCGCTGACGCGGCCGGCGTCCCCGCCGGCGACCCGGACCCCAACGGAGGAGGACCAGGCATGAGCACCACCGCCGTCCCGTCGACCATGCGCGCGAGCGTGCTGGTCGAGAAGGGCGTCATCGAGCTGCAGGAGCGGCCCGTCCCCGAGCCCGGCGACGGCGAGGTGCTCGTGCGCGTCGCGTCCGTGGGCGTGTGCGGCTCGGACGTGCACTACTACAAGGAGGGGCGCATCGGCGACTTCGTCGTCGAACAGCCCCTCGTGCTCGGCCACGAGGTCTCCGGGCAGGTCGTCGCCGTCGGCCGCGGCGTGCCCGGTGCGCGCGTGGGCGAGCGCGTGGCGATCGACCCGCAGGTGCCGTGCCGGCGCTGCCGGGCGTGCAAGTCCGGCCGGATGAACCTGTGCCCGAACATGGTCTTCTACGCCACCCCGCCGGTGGACGGCACGTTCTGCGACTACGTCACCGCCCCGTCCGACATGGCGTACGTCGTGCCGGACGCGATGTCCGACGACGCGGCCGCGCTGCTCGAGCCGTTCTCGGTCGGCCTGTGGGCCGCGCACAAGGCCGGCACCACCCCCGGCGACCGCGTGCTCGTCGCCGGGGCCGGGCCCATCGGGGCGATGGTGGCGCAGGCGGTGCGCGCGCGCGGGGCCGCCGACGTCGTCGTCACCGACTTCGTCGACTCGCGCCGCGAGCGCATCACGTCCTTCGGCGCCACCCGCGCCCTGCACCCCGTGGAGGACGCCGACGAGATCGCCGCCCTGGGGGCCGACGCGTTCGTGGACTGCTCCGGCGCCACGCCGGCGGTGCAGTCCGGCCTGCGGGCCCTGCGCCCGGGCGGGGCGGCGGTGCTCGTGGGCCTGGGCGCCGACGAGATGGCGCTGCCGGTCACGTTCATCGCCAGCCGCGAGATCACCGTCACGGGCGTCTTCCGCTACGTGGACACCTGGCCGCGCGGCATCGCGCTGTTCACCTCCGGCGCGGTGCACCTGGACGAGATGGTCACCGCCCGCTACCCGCTGGAGCAGGTCGAGGACGCGCTCAACGCCGACTCCGACCCGCTGAGCATGAAGGCCGTCGTCGTGGTCAACCCCACCGAGCGGGTCGAGCCCACCGGGCAGGAGGACGCGTGAGCGGCGTGCTGGACAGGTTCTCCCTCGAGGGGAAGGTCGCCCTCGTCACCGGCGGCTACCGCGGGCTGGGCCGCGCCTTCGCGCAGGCGCTGGCCGAGGCCGGCGCCGACGTGGTCGTCGCCGCCCGCGACGAGGCGCGCTCGGTCGCGGCGGCGCAGGAGATCGCCGCCTCGACCGGGCGGCGGGCGCTGGGGCTGCGCGCGGACGTCACCGACCGCGCCGAGGTGGAGGCCGCCCTCGCGCGCACCACCGAGGAGCTGGGCGGGCTGCACGTCCTGGTGAACAACGCGGGCACGTGCGTGCACCGGCCCGCGCTGGAGGTGACCGACGAGGAGTACGACGACGTCATCACCACCAACCTCAAGGGCGTGTGGCTGCCCAGCCAGGTCGCCGCGCGGTGGATGGCCGAGCACGGCGGCGGCAGCATCGTCAACATCGGCTCCATCAGCGCGCACATCGTCAACCGACCGCAGATGCAGCCGGTCTACAACGCCTCGAAGGCGGCGGTGCACCAGCTGACGAAGTCGCTGGCCGCGGAGTGGGCGCCGCTGGGCATCCGCGTCAACGCCCTGGCGCCGGGCTACGTCAAGACGGACATGGCGCCCGTCGACGAGCCGCGGTTCCGGCGCATGTGGATCGAGGACGCGCCCATGCAGCGCTACGCCACCCCCGACGAGATCGCCGCCAGCGTGGTCTACCTCGCCTCGGACGCGGCGAGCTTCTCCACCGGCGCCGTCGTCGTCACCGACGGCGGCTACACGCTGTTCTGAGGTGCGCGGCTCACCCGGCGGGGGTGAGCACCAGCACGGGGCGGGTGCCGCGCGCGGTCTCGCGCAGCAGCGCCACGAGGGTCCCGTCCGGCGCGAACGCCGCGACGGGGCCCTCACCGGCGCCCGGCCCGCCCGGCCCACCCGGCTCGCCCGGCGCACCGGCCCCGCGCGGGGTGAGGAACCCGCCGTGGCGCACGGTGGCGGTCTCGGCGTCGTCGAGGTCGCGCACGGGGAACAGCCGGCGGGCCACCTCGGCCAGCGGCACCACCGCCGGAGCCGCCTCGACCTGCTCCAGGGTGCGCGCCTCGGCCAGGGTGAAGGGGCCCGAGCGGGTGCGGCGCAGCGCCGTCAGGTGCCCGCCCACGCCCAGCGCGGCGCCCAGGTCGCGCGCCAGCGCGCGCACGTACGTGCCGCTGGAGACCTCCACCTCCACGTCGAGGTCCACGAACGGGGCGCGCTCGTGCCGCCCCAGCACCGCGAAGCGCGAGACGGTCACCGGCCGGGGGGGCAGCTCGACCGCCTTCCCGGCGCGCACCCGCGCGTAGGAGCGCTCGCCGGCCACCTTGATGGCGCTGACCGAGCTGGGCACCTGCAGCAGCGCGCCCGTCAGGGCCGCCACGGCCGCGGCCACGGCCGGCTCCCCCAGACCCGTGGCGTCGGCCGGCTCGCCCAGCGCCTCGCCCTGGGCGTCGTCGGTGGTCGTGGCCAGGCCCAGGCGCACCGTGGCGGTGTACGCCTTGTCGTGCGCCACCAGGTGCGTGAGGAACTTCGTGCCGCGGTTGGCGCCCAGGACCAGCACCCCCGTCGCGGCCGGGTCCAGCGTGCCGGCGTGCCCCACGCGGCGGGTGCCCAGCAGCCGCCGGCAGCGGCCCACCACGTCGTGGCTGGTCCAGCCGGCCGGCTTGTCGACGACGAGGACCCCGTCGCCCACCTCCGGGCGCGCCCCGTCCACCGTCGCCATGCCCGCTCCGTCCGCTGCGCGTGCTCCCGCGACGCCCGCGGGAGGGGCCCACCGTAGGCGACGGCCGCACCGGCGCCCGACCGGGCACCCGGGCCCGAACGCACCGGTGCCCGCGCTCCCGCGGCGTGCGGGGGCGCGGGCACCGGTCGCGGCCGTGCGCGGGCGGCTGCGCGGCTCAGGCGACGGGGTGCCCGCCGAGCGCGTCGTCCTCGTCCTCGTCGAGGTCGTCCTCGTCCTCCTCGAGGTGGTCCGCGTCGAGGCCGTCGCCCTCCTCGTCGTCCTCGTCGTCCTCGAGGTCGTCGTCCTCGTCGAAGTCGTCCTCGACGGGGCGCTTGTAGGGGTCGGCCTCGCCCGCCGGCTGCGCCGAGGCGGCCAGCGCGGCCACGCGCGCGTCCTGCTCGGCCGCGGCCCGCAGCAGGTCCTCGATCTGGGTGGCCGTCTCGGGGACCTCGTCGGCGGTGAAGGTCAGCGTCGGGGTCAGGCGCACGCCGGTGCGCCGGCCGACCTCGGCGCGCAGCACGCCCCTGGCGCTCTCCAGCGCCGCCTTCGTGCCCACGCGCTCCTCGTCGGTGCCGAGGACGGTGTAGTACAGCGTCGCGTGCTGCAGGTCGTTGGTGACCCGAGCGTCGGTGATGGTGACGAACCCCAGCCGGGGGTCCTTCACGCGCTTCTCGAGCGCCTCGGCGACGACGACCTTGATGCGGTCGGCGAGCTTGCGGGCGCGGGTGGGGTCCGCCACGGGACTTCCCTCCTGGAGGTGCTCAGTCGTCCGACGACAGGAACTGCCGCCGGGTGGAGAGGATCTGGAACTCGGGGTGGGCCGCCACGAGGCGCTCGCAGCGGTCCAGCACGTCGGTGCAGCGGGCGCCGTCGGGCGCGACGACGGCCACCGCCACCTCGGCGCGACGGTGCAGGTCGAGGGAGCCGGTCTCGGCGGCGGCCACGTCGAAGGAGCGGCGCAGCTCGGCGACCAGGGGCCGCACCAGGCTGCGCTTGCCCTTGAGGGAGTGCACGTCGCCGAGGAGCAGGTCGAACGTCAGGGTGCCTGTGAACACGTCGGGGGGTGCGGCCTCCCCCGCGGCGCCGTCCACCCGTCCGCGGGTGCGGACGGGAACGGCCGGGGCAGGAGGGAGGTCCTGCCCCGGCCGTGGTCACCGCGTCAGCCGCGCGGCTTCTCCCGCATCTCGAACGTCTCGATGACGTCGTCGACCTGGAGGTCGTTGTACGAGCCCAGGCCGATGCCGCACTCGAAGCCCTCGCGGACCTCGGTCGCGTCGTCCTTGAACCGTCGCAGCGACTCGATGGTCAGGTTGTCGCCGTGCACGACACCGTTGCGCAGCACGCGCGCCTTGGTGTTGCGCCGGATCACGCCCGACCGGACGAGGCAGCCGGCGATGTTGCCGAACTTCGAGGAGCGGAAGATCTCGCGGATCTCCGCCGTCCCGAGCTGGACCTCCTCGAACTCCGGCTTGAGCATGCCCCGCAGGGCGTTCTCGACGTCCTCGATCGCCTGGTAGATGACCGAGTAGTACCGGATGTCGACGCCCTCGCGCTCGGCGTACTCGCGGGTCTGGGCCTCGGGACGCACGCTGAAGCCCAGGATGATCGCGTTCGACGCGACGGCGAGGTTCACGTTGTTCTTCGTGATGGCGCCGACGCCGCGGTCGATGACGCGCAGCTCGACCTCCTCGCCCACGTCGATCTTGAGCAGCGCGTCCTCGAGGGCCTCGACGGACCCGGCCCCGTCACCCTTGAGGATGAGGTTGAGGGTCTCGACCTTGCCCTGCTCCAGCGCCTTGGTGAAGTCCTCCAGGCTGATGCGCTTGCGGGACTTCGCCAGCATGGCGCTGCGCTCGGCGGCGTCGCGCTTCTCGGCGATCTGGCGCGCGGTGCGGTCGTCGGGGGCCACGAGGAACGTGTCGCCCGCACCCGGCACCGACGTCAGGCCCAGCACCTGCACCGGGCGCGACGGGGTCGCCTCCGCGAGCTGGTTGCCGTGCTCGTCGAGCATGGCGCGCACGCGGCCGTGACCGGTGCCCGCCACGATGGCGTCGCCGACGCGCAGGGTGCCGGACTGCACCAGCACCGTGGCGACGGGGCCGCGGCCCTTGTCGAGGTTGGCCTCGATCGCCACGCCGCGGGCGTCCTTGTGGGGGTTCGCCCGCAGGTCCAGCGCCGCGTCCGCGGTGAGCAGGACCGCCTCGAGCAGGTCGTCCAGGCCCGTGCCCTGGCGCGCGGAGACGTCGACGAACATCGTGTCGCCGCCGTACTCCTCGGCCACCAGGTTGTACTCGGTGAGCTGCTGCCGGACCTTCGCCGGGTTCGCGCCCTCCTTGTCGACCTTGTTGACCGCGACCACGATCGGCACGTCCGCCGCCTGGGCGTGGTTGAGCGCCTCGATGGTCTGGGGCATCACGCCGTCGTCCGCCGCGACCACGAGGATCGCGATGTCGGTCACCTTCGCACCGCGGGCGCGCATGGCCGTGAAGGCCTCGTGACCCGGGGTGTCGATGAAGGTGATGGCCCGCTCGACGCCCTCGTGCTCCTTGGTGACCTGGTAGGCGCCGATGGTCTGGGTGATGCCGCCGGCCTCCTTGGCCACCACGTCGGTGGAGCGGATGGCGTCCAGCAGCTTCGTCTTGCCGTGGTCGACGTGACCCATGACGGTGACGACCGGCGGGCGCGCCTCGAGCTCGTCGTCGCCCTCGGCCTCCAGCTCGGCGTCCAGGTCGATCGAGAACCCGGCGAGCAGCTCGCGCTCCTCGTCCTCCGGGGAGACGACCTCGACGACGTAGCCGAGCTCGCCGCCCAGCAGCTGGAAGGTGTCCTCGTCCAGCGACTGCGTGGCGGTGGCCATCTCACCGAGGTGGAACAGCACCGTGACCAGCGACGCGGGGTTCGCGTCGATGCGCTCGGCGAAGTCCGTCAGCGAGGCGCCGCGGCGGATGCGCACGACCGTCGAGCCGTCCCCGCGCGGGACCTGCACGCCCCCGACCGAGGGGGCCTGCATCGCCTCGTACTCCTGGCGCTTGGCGCGCTTGGACTTGCGACCGCGCACCGGACGGCCGCCGGCGCGCCCGAAGGCGCCCTGCGTGCCGCCGCGGCCACCGCGGCCGGGACCACCCGGACGGCCGGCGAAGCCGCCGCCACCGGTGCCACCGGGACCACCGGTGCCGCCACCGGGACGGCCGCCGAAGCCGCCGCGCCCGCCGCCGGGACCGCCGCGGCCGGGAGCGCCGGGACGACCGGCGGGAGCACCCGGACGGCCGACCGTCGGGCGCGCCGGCATCATGCCGGGGTTCGGGCGCGGGCCGCCGGGACGGGGACCGCCGGGGCCGGGAGCGCCCGGGCGCGGGCCGCCGGGGCCGGGGGCACCCGGACGGGGACCGCCCTGCGGGCGCGGCATGCCCTGGCTGTTCGCGAACGGGTTGTTGCCCGGGCGCGGACCGCCCTGCGGGCGGGGCATGCCCTGGCTCGTCGCGAACGGGTTGTTGCCCGGGCGCGGGGCGCCGGGACGGCCGGCACCGCCGGGCGCGCCGGGGCGGCCGGCCCCGGGGGCGCCGGGACGACCGGCACCGGCGGCCGGGCGCTCGCCGCGCTCGGGCCGGTCACCGCGCTCGGGGCGCTCGCCGCGGGGGCGCTCACCGCCGGGCAGGGGGCGCTCGGCGCGCTCGGGCGGGCCGGGACGGCGCGCCCCGGGCCCGCCGGGGGCCCCGGGAGCGCCGGGACGGGCGCCGGGGGCCGCGGGACCGCCCGGACGGGCACCCGGGCGCGCGGCGGCACCGGGACCACCGCCGGCGGGCGGGGTGGACGGGCGCACGCCGCCGGGCACCGGGCGCGCGGCACCGCCGGCCGCGGGCCGCTGCTGCGGCGCGGTCGGGGCGTCGGGGGCCTGGAAGGCGGGGGTGGCCGCAGCCGCCGGGACCGACGGGGCCGCCGGGGCGGGCGCCGGCGTGACCGGGCGCGCCGGGGCGGGGCCGGGCACGGGGGCGGACGGCGCCGAGGGGGCACCGCCGGCCGCGGGCGCGGCGGGGGCGGGCGCGGGGGCCGGCGCAGCGGGGGCGGGGGCGGGGGCGGCGGGACGCACCGGTCCCGGCCGGGCGCCCTGCGGCAGGCGGGGACCCGGCTTCGCCGCCGGGGTGGGACGCGCGCCGCTGCCGGCGCCGTCCGCGGGGAACCTGTCCTTCAGCCGGCGGATGACCGGCGGCTCGACGGTCGAGCTCGCCGACCGGACGAACTCGCCCATCTCCTTGAGCGTGGCCAGCACGACCTTGCTCTCGACTCCGAACTCCTTGGCGAGTTCGTAGACCCGGACCTTTGCCACATCTCTCCTGTCTCGGTCCGGGACACCACTACCGGGCGCGGACCGTCGTCAGTCGTCGGGGTTCATCTGCACGAGCTCATCGGGTGCTCATCAGCTGTTCGACCCGCTCTCATCGGTGGTGGTGGTGGTGACCGCCCCGCTCGACCGCTCCAGGAAGGAGCGCAGAGCGGAGGTGTCGAGGGGACCGGGGCGGCGCAGCGCCCGGGGGAAGGCCCGGCGCTTCTCCGCCTGGTCCAGGCACGCGGTGCTGTGGTGCACCCACGCGCCCCTGCCGGGGAGCCGGCGTCGCTCGTCGACGAGGAGCACGTCCCCGTCACCGGCGGCGACGACCCTCAGCAACGCGGACCGGGAGCCCCGCTGTCGGCAACCCACGCACGTCCGCGCCTGTTCCCGACCCGCGCTGCGTGAGGCGGGGGGCACGGCGGAGGTGGAGGGGCGCCGGGCAGGACGACCGGACTCGACGAGTGTAGCGATGGGGACAGTGTAGCGCTGCCCCGCGCTCGGGCGGGTCGCGGGCGCCCGCCCCGCCCGCCCGTGCCCGCGGCGCCGCGCCTCAGCGCGGCCCGGCGCCCGCCCGCTCGCCCGGCGGCTGCTCGGTGTCGGGGTGGATGTCGATGCGCCAGCCGGTCAGCTTCGCGGCCAGGCGGGCGTTCTGCCCCTCCTTGCCGATGGCCAGGGACAGCTGGTAGTCGGGGACCACGACCCGCGCCGAGCGCGCCTCGGCGTCGACGACCTCCACGGAGGTCACCCGCGCCGGGGACAGCGCGCTGGCCACGAACCGCGCCGGGTCGTCGCTGTGGTCGACGATGTCGATCTTCTCGCCGCGCAGCTCGGCCATCACGGCCCGCACGCGCTGGCCCATCGGCCCGATGCAGGCGCCCTTGGCGTTCACGCCCGCCCGCGTGGCGCGCACCGCCACCTTGGTGCGGTGCCCCGCCTCGCGCGAGAGCGCGGTGATCTGCACGGTGCCGTCGGCGACCTCGGGCACCTCCAGCGCGAACAGGCGCCGCACGAGGTTGGGGTGCGAGCGCGAGAGCACCACCTGCGGGCCCTTGGGGCCGCGCTTGACGCTGACCACGTAGCAGCGCAGCCGGCTGCCGTGGCGGTACTCCTCCCCCGGCACCTGCTCCGCCGGCGGCAGCACGCCCTCCAGGGCGCCGAGGTCGACCTGCACCACGCGCGGGTCGCGGCCCTGCTGCACGACCCCGGAGACGATGTCGCCCTCCGTGCCGGCGAACTCGCCCAGGACCTGCTCGTCGGCCGCGTCGCGCAGGCGCTGCAGGATCACCTGCCGGGCCGTGGTGGCCGCGACGCGCCCGAAGCCGGCGGGGGTGTCGTCGTGCTCGCGCACCACCGCGCCCTCGGCGTCGCGCTCGGCCGCCAGCACCCGCACCTCGCCGGTGGAGCGGTCCAGCTCCACGCGCGCGTGCGGCTGCGAGCCCTCCGTGTGGTGGTAGGCGATGAGCAGCGCCTGCTCGATCGCGCGCACGAGCGCCTCGAACGGGATCTCCCGCTCGCGCTCCAGCAGCCGGAGCGCCGCCATGTCGATGTTCACTGCTCGCCCTCGCGTCCCGCGTCGTCCAGCTCGTCCAGCTCGTCCAGCTCGTCGTCCAGCCCGTCGTCCGCGGCGTCGTCGACGTCCTCGGGGTCGTCGTCCGCGTCGGGGCCGTCCGCGTCGGGGCCGTCGGCGCGGCGGAACTCCACCTGCACCTCGCCGCGCACCAGCTGCGCGAAGGGCACCTCGCGCGGCGCGCCGACGTCCGCGGCGCGCGGGGGGCGGCCCTTGACCGGCTGCGGCTCCAGCGTCAGCAGCACGCCGTCGGCGTCCACGGAGCGCACGCGCCCCAGCAGGGCCGTGCCGTCCGCGAGCACCGCGCGCACGAGGCGGCCGGTGGCCCGCGCCCAGTGCCGCGGGGTGGTCAGCGGGCGCTCCACGCCCGGGGAGGTGACCTCCAGGGTGTAGGGCGTCGAGCCCAGCACGTCGGAGGCGTCCAGCGCCTCGGAGACGGCCGTGGAGACGGTCGAGACGGCCTCCAGGTCCACCTCGCCGGGTTCGTCGCCCGCGAGGTCGACCACCACCCGCACCACCCGGCGGCGACCGGCCGCGGCCACCGAGACCGCCTCCAGCACCAGGCCGGCCGAGCGGCTCTCGTCGGCGAAGACGGCCTCCAGCGCACCGGCCACGGCCTCGTCCAGCGACGGCACGACCGCCCCTCCCCTGCTCTCGAGCTCTGCGCGCACGAGCGGCGGGCGGCGCCCCGCGGGCCCGCCCGCCGCTCGCCACGACGACTGCCCAGGGTATCGCGGTGCGCCGCGGTCGCCCGACCACGCGCGTGGCACCATCCCCGGGTGCGCGCGCTCCCCCGTCCCGCTCCCGGCGCCCCGGCGGGGCGGGACCTGCGCCGCCGCACCGCGCTGGCCGCCCTGGCCGCGCTGGCCGCGACCGCCCCGGCCGGGTGCGGGGTGCGCTGGGTGAGCGGCCCGGAGGAGACCCCGGCGCCGCGGCGCGGCCCGGACGACACCGCGCGCGAGGGGGCCGTGGCCGACGCGCGCCGCCTGCTGGGCCTGGCGCTGCCGCTGGCCGGAACGGGCACCGCCCCGGCCGGTCCCGCCGACCCGGCCGCCGGCGCGAGCGCCGTCGTGCAGCAGGCCGCCTCGGCGGTCGTCGACGTGTGCAGCGCCCACCTGCGCGCCCTGGGCGAGGACCCGGCCGCGGGGGTGAGCGCCACCCTCGTGCCGGACCCGACCACGGGCGGCGCGGGCGGCGCGGGCGGCGCGGGCGGCGCCGGTGCGCTGGTGGACGAGCTCACCGCCACCGCCGGCCGGGCGCTGGCGAGCGCCGCGGACCCCGGCACGGGCGCCGGCACGTCGCGGCTGCTGTGCGCGCTGGGCGCCTCGCGCGCGCTGCTGCTCGACGGCGCGGCGACGGCCGCCGCCCTGCCGGCGCCGGCGGTGCCCCCGCCCCCCGCCCCGCCCCCCGCCGCGAGCGCCGGCGAGGGCGGCGGTGAGGGCGACGGTGAGGGCGACGGTGAGGGCGACGGCACCGAGGCGGCGCTCCAGGCGGTGCTGGCCGGCGAGCACGCGGCCGTGTGGGCCTTCGGGCTCGTGGCCGGGCGCCTGCCCGGTGAGCAGCGCGCCCGGGCGCTGGCGGCCCTGGCGGCGCACCGCACCGCCCGCGACGACGTCGCCGACGTGCTGCGCGCGCGCGGCGCCGAGCCCGTGGGCGCGCGCGCCGGCTACGCGGCCGAGGCGGGCGCGCCCGGGGCGGCGCTGCTGCTGGCCGCCGGCGTGGAGGAGCGGCTGGCCGCCGTCTACGCCGACCTGGCCGCGGCCTCCCGCGCCGAGCGGGGCCTGGCGGCCGCCGGCGTGGTGCGCGCCGCGCGCGCCGCGCGGTCCTGGGGCGGTGCGACGACGGCGTTCCCGGGGCTGCCCGAGCTCGGCGAGGACGGGCTGCCGGTGACCACGGCGTCCGCGACCACCACGGCGTCCGCGACCACCGCGGCTGCCGCGCCCACCGCGACGCCCGCGCGCTGAGCCCGCGCTGGCGGCCGCACGGGCGGCTGGGAGACTGGGCGGCGAGATGAGCGCACCCCAGGCACCCCGGGCGGCGGACCCCCCGCTGCGGATCATGACGTGGAACGTGTGGTGGCGCTTCGGCGACTGGCGCGCGCGGCGCGAGGCGATCCTGGCCGTGCTCGCCGAGCACCGCCCCGACGTGGTGGGCCTGCAGGAGGTGTGGGCCACCGGCGGGCCCGACGGGGAGAACCTCGCGCACTGGCTGGCCGAGCGCCTGGGCATGGTCGCCGCCTGGTCGCCCTCCCCGCGCCCCGAGCGCTGGCAGCGGCGCCTGTCCCCGCACGACCCGCACGCCGGCACCGTGGACTTCGGCAACGCCGTGCTCAGCAGGTACCCGCTGCTGGAGCGGCGCACCCGCGCGCTGCCCGCCGGCGGGCACGAGGACGAGGGGCGCACCGCGCTGCAGGTGCTCGTCGACGCGCCCCGGCGCCCGCTGCCGTTCACCACCACGCACCTGAACTCCTCGCCCGCCGAGTCGGCGGTGCGCGTGGCGCAGGTGCGCGAGCTGGTGCCGTTCGTCGCCGCCGGCGCGCGCCGCGGCGAGCACTACCCCCCGGTGCTGACCGGGGACTTCAACGCGGTGGAGACCTCCGACGAGCTGCGGCTGGCGCGCGGCTACGAGACCGCCGGGCCGGTGGAGGGCTTCGTGCTGCTGGACGCCTGGCGCTTCGCGCACCCGCAGGACCCGGGGCTGACGTGGGACCGGCGCAACCCGTGGGTGGCGCGCGTGCACCAGCCCAGCGCGCGCATCGACCACGTGCTCGTCGGGCTGACCCCGTTCACCGGCGAGGGCGCCGTGCGCTCGGCGCGCGTGGTCGCCGCCGAGCCGGTGGGCGGGGTGTGGGCCTCCGACCACGCCGCGGTGCTGGTGGACCTGGAACCCTGAGCGCCGCGCGGGCCGGGACCGCGCGCGGCGCCGCCGGGCTCAGCCGCGCACGGCGGCCAGGGCCGCGGGCACGGCCTCGGCCAGCTGCACCTGGCGCGCCTCGCCGCTGCGGCGGTCGCGCAGCTCCACGACGCCCTCGGCCAGGCCCTTGCCGACCACGAGGATCGTCGGCACGCCGATCAGCTCGGCGTCCTTGAACTTCACCCCCGGCGAGACCTTCGGGCGGTCGTCGAGCAGGACCTCGACGCCCTCGGCGTGCAGCTGCGAGGCGAGGCGCTCGGCGGTGGTGAACACCTCCGCGTCCTTGCCGGTGGCGACGACGTGCACGTCGGCGGGGCCCAGGCCGCGCGGCCACACCAGGCCCTTCTCGTCGTGGTTGCCCTCGGCGACGGCGGCCAGGGCGCGGGTGACGCCGATGCCGTACGAGCCCATCGTCACCACGACCTGCTTGCCGTTCTCGTCGAGGACCTTCAGGTCCAGCGCCTCGGCGTAGCGGCGGCCCAGCGCGAAGATGTGCCCGATCTCGATGCCGCGGGCCAGCTCCAGCGGGCCGGAGCCGTCGGGGGCGGGGTCGCCGGCGCGCACCTCGGCGGCCTCGACGGAGCCGTCGCCGGTGAAGTCGCGCCCGGCGACGAGGTCGAAGACGTGCTTGCCGGGCTCGTCGGCGCCGGTGATCCAGCGGGTGCCGCTCACCACGCGCGGGTCCAGCAGGTAGCGGATCCCCGAGGCGGAGGCCTCGCCGAGGGCGCCGGGGCCGATGTAGCCCTTGACCAGCGCCGGGTGCGCGGCGAAGTCGGCCTCGCCGAAGGGCTCCAGCTCCGCCGGGGCCAGCGAGGCCTCCAGCCGCTTGAGGTCCACCTCGCGGTCGCCGGGCAGGCCCACGGCCAGCGGCTCGCGGGTGCCGTCGGGGTGGCGCAGCACGACGAGGACGTTCTTCAGGGTGTCCGCCGCCGTCCAGGCCCGGTCCGGGCGCGGGTGCGCGGCGTTGGCCGCGGCCACCAGCGTCTCGATGGTGGGGCTGTCGGGGGTGTCCTCCACGTGCGCGGCCGGGGCGTCGTCGAGGGGCAGCGCCGGCGGCACCGGCGTGGTGACGGCCTCGACGTTGGCGGCGTACCCGCCGGGCGAGCGCACGAAGGTGTCCTCGCCGATGGCGGTGGGGTGCAGGAACTCCTCGCTGCGCGAGCCGCCCATGGCGCCGGAGACGGCGGAGACGACGACGAAGTCCAGCCCCAGGCGCGTGAAGACGCGCACGTAGGCCTCGCGGTGCTTCTCGTAGGAGACCTCCAGGCCCGCGTCGTCGACGTCGAAGCTGTAGGAGTCCTTCATGACGAACTCGCGCCCGCGCAGGATCCCGGCGCGCGGGCGGGCCTCGTCGCGGTACTTCGTCTGGATCTGGTAGATCGACAGCGGCAGGTCCTTGTACGAGGAGTACAGGTCCTTCACCAGGAGGGTGAACATCTCCTCGTGGGTGGGCGCCAGCAGGTAGTCCGCGCCCTTGCGGTCCTTCAAGCGGAACATGCCGTCGCCGTACTCGCTCCAGCGGCCGGTCGCCTCGTAGGGCTCGCGCGGCAGCAGCGCCGGGAAGTGCACCTCCTGGAAGCCGGCGGCGTCCATCTCCTCGCGCACGACCGCCTCGACGCGGCGCAGCACCCTCAGGCCCAGCGGCAGCCACGTGTAGATGCCGGGGGCCGCCCGGCGGACGTAGCCGGCCCGCACCAGCAGCTTGTGGCTGGCGACCTCGGCCTCGACCGGGTCCTCCCGCAGGGTCCGCAAGAACAGCGTCGACATCCGCATGAGCACCCCGAGAGCCTATCCGCGCACCGGTGGGTCCCGCGCCGGAGCGGGGTCACCACGACGAGCACCCCCTCGTCCCGACGGCAGGAGCCCGCTGCGCCCGCACCCGCGACGCCCGCGCCACCGCCCTGGCCCTCGTGCACGGGCCTCGCCGGGCCCGTCGCGACGCTGCTCACCCCGGCCGGCTCAGAACAGGACGGTCGCGAAGGTGCCGACCTCGCGGAAGCCCACGCGGCGGTAGGCCGCCATGGCGCGGGTGTTGTAGTCGTTGACGTACAGGGAGACGACCTCCACGCCGTCGGCGCGCGCGGCGCGCACCACGGCGGCCATGCCCGGCGAGGCCAGGCCCTCGCCGCGCCGGTGCGGGGGCACCCACACGCCCTGCACCTGCACCACCTTCGGCGCCACGGCCCCCAGCTCGGCCTTGAAGACGACCTCCGGGCCCGAGGGGCCGCGGTCCACGCGCACGAAGGAGCGCCCGGTGGAGACCAGCTCGGCCACGCGGGCGCGGTAGGCGCCGCCGCCGTCGGGCGGGGCGGGGGCGTAGCCGATCTCCTCGGTGAACATGGCCACGCAGGCGGGCACCACCAGGTCCAGCTCGCGCAGCGTGGCCCGGCGCACCGCCGGGTCGGCGGGCACCTCCGGCTCGCCGTCGCAGACCATGAGCGGCTGGCGCGCGCGCACCTCGCGCACCCCGCGCCAGTGCGGCTCCAGGCGCTGCCACAGCCCCAGGACCGCCTCGGCCGGGCCCACCAGCGACGAGCAGCGCCGGCCCTGCGCGCGCGCGTGCGCGGCGAAGGCGTCCAGCGCGGCGGGGGTGGCCTCCACCGGCACGAGGTTGGCCCCGGCCCAGCAGGCCGAGACGAGCTCACCGTGCTCGAACCAGCCCCACACCTGCCCGCCGAGGTCGGTGCCGGGCCGGGCCAGCAGGCCCAGCACCCGGGCGGAGACGAAGAGGTTGGCCACCGGGTCGCGGTCGCACAGCCGCAGCAGGGCGGCCGCGTCCGAGCCGGTCAGGACGCGCAGGCCCGCGGGCCCGGCGGGACCGGTGGACGTGGCCGCGGACGGGGTCGGGTGCACCCCGGCATCCTGTCGCCTGAGCGGCGGACCGTCCACGCGGCCCCCGCGGCGGGCCCCGCCACGGCCGCGCCACGGCCCCGGCGGCCCCGGCGGCCCCGGTGGGCGGCTCAGCCGACGGTGACGGTGGGCCCGCCGGCGGCGGCCTCGTCCACCGGCTCGCCCATCTCGGCGGCCAGGCGCTCGGCCTCCGCGATGAGCGTCTCGACGATGGCGTGCTCGGGCACGGTCTTGACGACCTCGCCCTTGACGAAGATCTGGCCCTTGCCGTTGCCGGAGGCCACGCCCAGGTCGGCCTCGCGGGCCTCGCCGGGGCCGTTGACGACGCAGCCCATGACGGCCACGCGCAGCGGCACGCTCATGCCCTGCAAGCCCTCGGTGACGGCGTCGGCCAGGGAGTAGACGTCCACCTGCGCGCGCCCGCACGAGGGGCACGAGACGATCTCCAGCTTGCGCGGGCGCAGGTTGAGCGACTGCAGGATCTGGATGCCGACCTTGACCTCCTCCGCCGGCGGGGCGGACAGCGACACGCGGATGGTGTCGCCGATGCCCTTGCTCAGCAGCGCGCCGAAGGCGGTGGCGGACTTGATGGTGCCCTGGAAGGCGGGGCCGGCCTCGGTGACGCCCAGGTGCAGCGGCCAGTCGCCACGCTCGGAGAGCAGCTCGTAGGCGCGCACCATGACGACCGGGTCGTTGTGCTTGACGGAGATCTTGAAGTCGTGGAAGTCGTGCTCCTCGAACAGCGAGGCCTCCCACACCGCGGACTCCACCAGCGCCTCGGGGGTGGCCTTGCCGTGCTTGGCCAGCAGGCGCGGGTCCAGGGAGCCGGCGTTGACGCCGATGCGGATCGAGACGCCGGCGTCCTTGGCCGCCTGGGCGATCTCCTTGACCTGGTCGTCGAACCTGCGGATGTTGCCGGGGTTCACGCGCACGGCCGCGCACCCGGCCTCGATCGCCGCGAAGACGTACTTGGGCTGGAAGTGGATGTCGGCGATGACCGGGATCTGCGACTTCCTCGCGATGATCGGCAGCGCCTCGGCGTCCTCGCCGGTGGGGCAGGCCACGCGGACGATGTCGCAGCCGGTCGCGGTCAGCTCGGCGATCTGCTGCAGGGTGGCGTTGATGTTCGTCGTCGGCGTCGTCGTCATCGACTGCACCGAGATGGGCGCGTCGCCGCCGACCTCGACCGACCCCACCTTGATCTTGCGCGTCTTGCGGCGCGGGGCCAGGACGGGCGGGGGCAGGGTCGGCAGACCGAGGCTCACAGTCACGGCAGCAGTATCGCCCCGCGCGGCGGCGGGCACGACCACGGGTGGCGGTGCGCACCGGCGCGCCACCGGGTGTTCACCGACGGCGCACCGCGGGAGCACCGGCAGCGGTCGCCGGGCGGGCCGGGCGCGGGCCGGGAGCCGGACGGGGCGGCTCAGCCCAGGGTGACGGGGCGGACGATGTCGGCGTACAGCAGCAGCGCGCTCATCCCGATGAGCACCAGCGAGACGCCGTAGGCCAGCGGCATCGCCTTGGCCACGTCCACCGGACCGGGGTCGGGGCGCCCGCGCAGGCGGAACAGCGCCTTCTTGAGGACCTCCCACAGCGCGCCGGCGATGTGCCCGCCGTCGAACGGCAGCAGCGGGACCATGTTGAAGACGAACAGCGCCACGTTCAGCCCGGCGAGCAGCGAGATCAGCCGCGAGGCCCGCTCGGCCAGCTCGTCGCCGGGCACGATGGCCGGGCGGGCGTTGAGCTCGCCGGCCAGGCGGCCGATGCCGACGACGCCGATGGGCCCGTTCGGGTCGCGCGCCTCGCTGCCGAACGCGGCCTGGGCGACGTCCACCAGCCGCTGCGGCAGCCGCAGCACGATGCCCGCCACGCCCTCGACCTGCTCGGCGACCACGCCGGGCACCTGCGCCAGCGGGAGGCGCACCACCGCCACGCTGGGCGAGACGCCCAGGAAGCCGACCTCCTCCACGCGCCCGGTGGGCTCGCCGGTGCGCTCATCCAGCACGGCGCGCTGCGTGAGCACCGGGGTGGCGCTCAGCGGCACGCGCCGCCCCTCGCGCTCGACGACGAGCTGCACCGTGCGCCCGCCGGAGGTGCGGATGGCGTCGGAGAGCTGCTCCCAGCTCGTGACCGGCTCGCCGTCGAAGGAGAGCACGACGTCGCCGGGGCGCAGGCCCGCGGCCGCGCCCGGGGCGGGCGGGTCCTGCGGGCGGCACTCGGTGGCCGTCGTCGCGGCCGGCAGCACGCACCGCGAGACCGTGGAGACGGTGGGCACCAGGCCGGGCGCGCCGATGCCGCTGGCGGCCACGGCGGTCAGCAGCAGCGCCAGGACGAGGTTGACGAACGGCCCGCCGAACATGATCGCGATGCGCTTCGCGACCGGGAGGCGGTAGAAGGTGCGCCGCTCGTCGCCGGGGCCGACCTCCACGAAGCTCGCCGCGCGCGCCTCCTCGGCCATCAGCGCCCAGCGCCCCGTCGAGCTCGCCCGCACCCGGCCCGGCGCGTCGCCCGGCTGCGGGGGGAACATCCCGACCATGCGCACGTAGCCGCCCAGCGGGACCGCCTTGAGGCCGTACTCGGTCTCACCCCGGCGCCGGGAGAACAGGGTGGGCCCGAAGCCGACCATGTACTGCGTCACCTTCACGCCGAAGCGCTTGGCCGGCAGCAGGTGGCCCACCTCGTGCAGCGCGATGGACAGCGCCACGCCGAGGGCCGCGACGAGGATCCCCACGACCCACAGCAGGACCTCGCTCACGCGCGCGCCCCCGCCGCCGTCAGCTCCCTCGCCCGCGCGCGGGCCCAGCCCTCGGCGGCCAGCACGTCGGCCACGTCGCGCGGGTCGCCCCCCGGTGCGTGCTCGCCCACCACGCGCGCGACGGTGTCGACGATGCCCAGGAACGGCAGCCGGCCGGCGTGGAAGGCCGCGACGCACTCCTCGTTGGCGGCGTTGAGCACCGCGGGCACGGTCGAGCCGCGCCGGCCGGCCTCGCGGGCCAGGTCCACCGCGGGGAAGGCGGTGGCGTCCAGCGGCTCGAACGTCCAGCTCGCCGCGCGGCCGAAGTCCACCGGCGCGACCGCACCGGGCACGCGCTCGGGCCAGGCCAGCCCCAGCGCGATGGGCAGGCGCATGTCCGGCGGGGAGCACTGCGCCAGCGTGGAGCCGTCGGCGAACTCCACCATCGAGTGCACCACCGACTGCGGGTGCACGACGACGTCGATGCGCTCGTAGGGCACCCCGAAGAGCAGCGCGGCCTCGATGACCTCCAGGCCCTTGTTGACCAGCGTGGCGGAGTTGGTGGTCACGACCGGGCCCATCGACCAGGTGGGGTGCGCCAGGGCCTGCTCGGGGGTCACCGAGGTCAGCTCCTCGCGGCGCCGGCCGCGGAAGGGCCCGCCGCTGGCGGTGAGCACCAGGCGCGCGACCTCCCCGGCGGCCCCGCCGCGCAGGCACTGCGCCAGCGCGGAGTGCTCGGAGTCCACCGGCACCACCTGACCGGGCGCGGCGGCGCGGGTGACCAGCGGCCCGCCGGCCACGAGGGACTCCTTGTTCGCCAGCGCCAGGGTGCGCCCGGCGGTCAGCGCGGCCAGCGTCGGGCCCAGCCCCACCGAGCCGGTCATGCCGTTGAGCACCACGTCGCACGGGTGCGCGGCCGCCTCGGCGGCGGCGTCGGGGCCGGCCAGCACGCGCGGGGACCAGCCGGGCCGGCCGGCCGCGCGCGCCCGCGCCGCCAGCGCCTCGCGCAGCGGCGCGGCCGCCCCCGGGCGCGCCACGGCCACCAGCTCCACCGCGTGCTCGACGGCCTGGCGGGCCAGCGCGTCGACGTCGGCGCCCCCGGCGGCCAGCGCCACCACGCGGAAGCGCCCCGGGGCCGCGGCCACGACGTCGAGCGCCTGGGTGCCCACCGAGCCCGTGCTGCCCAGCAGCACCACCTCGCGCACCCCGCCGGACGGCACGCCGGCGGCGGCGGGCACGGCGGTGCCCGGGGCGGGAGCGGGGTGCGGCGCGTGGGTGCTCACCGGGCCATTCTGGCCTCGCCGCCGCCCGCGGCGGGCCCGGGTGGCGACGGCGGGGGCGCGCATCGGCCAGGATGGCCGCAGCGCACCGCTCCCCGGGAGGACGTCCACATGCCCGCCACCCACCGCCGCCGCACCGCCGGCCTGGCCGTCGCCGCCCTGGCGGCGCTCACCGGCGCGGCCGCGCCCGCCGGCGCCGCGCCCTCCGGCACCGGCTCCGCGCAGGCGCTCCGGGGGGCCTCGGCCCCGGGGCTCTCGCAGGTCTCGCAGGTCTCCGAGGTCGCCCGCCTCGACGCCGCGGCGCAGTCGGCCGCCCTGGCGTACTGGACGCCCGAGCGCATCGCCGCCGCCCGCCCCGCACCCGCGCCCCGGCCCGTCGCCGGCGAGGGCGCGCAGCAGCCGGTGGAGCAGCCGGTGGAGCAGCCGGCCCAGGAGCCCGCTGCGGGCGGCGGCGCCGTGCAGCCGCGCGCCGCCGCCGGCACCCCGGTCGTCCCGCGCCGCGAGCGCAGCACGGCCGGGGAGGTCACCGGCGCGGCGGTGAGCGTCTCCGCGCCCTGGCGGGGCGGGGCGGCCGTGCGCCCAAAGGTGGGCAGGCTGCTGTTCACCCAGGGCGGCACGCCCTACGAGTGCTCCGCGAGCAGCGTGCGCGCCGGCAACGCCAGCGTGCTCGTCACCGCCGGGCACTGCCTGACCGACGGCGGCCGCGACTCCACCAACGTGGTCTACCTGCCGGGGCTGGACGGGGCGGCCACGCCGCTGGGCAGGTGGAGCGCGGTGCGCACGTTCACCACCGCCCAGTGGCGCGAGGAGGACCAGAACACCCCGGCCGCGCTCAACCACGACGTCGGCTTCGTGGTGGTGGGCCGCCAGGACGGCGCCGCGCTGGCCGACCGCGCCGGCGCCTTCGAGCTCGCCTTCGACGCCCCGCTCGAGCGCGTGACCGTCTTCGGCTACCCCGCCGCCGGGCCGGGCAGCGACGGCACGACGCTGCAGCACTGCACCGGCTGGCGCTTCCCCGACGAGGGCGGCACCACCGACCAGGGCACGCTGTGCGACATGGCCAGCGGCTCCAGCGGCGGGCCGTGGCTCTCGCGCTTCGACCCCGTCGCCGGCACGGGCACCGTCACCTCGGTGGTCAGCTTCAGCTACGGGCACGCCCCCGAGCGCCTGTACGGCCCGCGCCTGGGCGCCGTCGAGCGCGAGGTCTTCGAGCGGGCCGCCGCCGTGCCGGTGCCCTGAGACCGGCCCGCGGGCGGCCCGTAGGGTCGGGGGGTGGCCCTGGACCCGCACGAGCTGCCCGACGCCGCGCTGGAGTTCCTACGCGAGCGGCACCTGGCGACCCTGACGACGCTGCGCGCGGACGGCTCCCCGCACGTGGTGCCCGTCGGCTTCACCTTCGAGGCCGCCGACGCGACCGTGCGGGTGATCACCTCGGCCACCTCCCGCAAGGCCGCGCACGTGCGCGCCGGCTCGCGCGCGGTGGTGGCCCAGGTCGACGGGCGCCGCTGGCTGGCGCTGGAGGGCCCGGCGCGCCTGCTCACCGGCCCCGACGAGGTCGCCGACGCCGAGCAGCGCTACGCGCAGCGCTACCGCACGCCGCGGCCGAACCCGCGGCGCGTCGTCGTGGCGATCGCCGTGGACCGGGTGCTCGGCTCGGTGCCGCTGTGGGACTGAGGCCCGCGCCCCGGACGCCGGCGCGCGGGCCGGCGCGCGGGCCGGCGCGCGGGCTGTCGCGTCAGGCGCCGTGCGCGACGAGCAGCTCCACGACCCGGTCGAGGAAGGCGTCCACGGGCGCCTCGCGGTAGCCGCGCCGCCCGCGCCGCGGGCGGAACAGCGCCGCGCGCACGTCCTCGCCGCCGACCGCCGCCCGCCCGGCGAAGTGCTCGGCGAGCAGCGCGCACAGGGCGTCGACGTCGGCGGGGCGGTAGCCGCGGCGCAGGCCGCGGGCGCGCGGGAAGCGCTCGCCGTCCGGCTCGTCCAGCCGCCCGTGCACCGCCGCGCTGAGCGCGGCGTGGCGCTCGGCCCACTGCCGCTGCGCGCCGCCGGCCAGCGCGCGCACCCGCTCGGCGCGCGCCAGGTGGTCCTCCAGCGCACCCAGGGCCGCGTCGGTGGCGTCGACGTCGTAGCCGCCGAAGCGGGTGCCGAAGCCGACCGCGCGCACCTGCGCGGAGGTCAGGCGGTGCACCGGCACGGCCCGCTCGGCGTGCTCGAGGAAGGCGTCGACGTCGGAGGTGCGGTAGCCGCGGCGCAGCCGGCCGGTGCGCGGCGGGCGCGCCAGCAGGGCCGCCGCGTCGTGCTGCTCCAGCTCCTGCGTCACCGGCCCTCCCCGCGGCGGGTGCTCACGCGCGCGGCTGCTCGGGCGCCACGGCGGCCAGCTGACCGCAGGCGCCGTCGATGTCGCTGCCGCGGGTGTCGCGCACGGTGGTGGGCACGCCGCGCGCCTCCAGGGCGGCGACGAAGGCGCGCTCGACGGCGGGGTCACTGGCGGTCCACTTCGAGCCGGGCGTGGGGTTCAGCGGGATGGGGTTGACGTGCACCCAGCCGCGCCCGCGGGCGTTGAGCAGCTTGCCGAGGCGGTCGGCGCGCCACGCCTGGTCGTTGACGTCGCGGATGAGCGCGTACTCGATGCTCACGCGCCGCCCGGTGGCCTCGAAGTAGCGGCGGGCCGCGTCCAGCGCCTCGGCGACCTTCCAGCGGCGGTTGACCGGCACGAGCTCGTCGCGCAGCTCGTCGTCGGGGGCGTGCAGGCTCAGCGCCAGCGTCGCCGGGACCCCCTCGGCGGCGAACTTGTCGATCGCCGGCACCAGGCCCACGGTCGACATGGTCAGCCCGCGCGCGGAGATGCCCACCCCGTCCGGGGCGGGGGCGGTCAGGCGGCGCACCGCGGCCACGGCCGAGCGGTAGTTGGCCAGCGCCTCGCCCATGCCCATGAAGACGACGTTGGACACGCGGCCGGGCCCGCCGGCGACCTCCCCGCGCGCCAGGGCGCGCGAGGCCGCCAAGACCTGCTCGACGATCTCCGCGGTGGACAGGTTGCGGGTCAGCCCCGCCTGCCCGGTCGCGCAGAACGGGCAGTTCATGCCGCAGCCGGCCTGGCTGGAGACGCACAGGGTGTCGCGGTTGCGGTAGCGCATGAGCACCGACTCCACGAGCGCGCCGTCGTGCAGGCGCCACAGCGTCTTGACGGTGGTGCCGCCGTCGGCGGTCAGGGTGCGCACCGGCGTCAGCAGCGTGGGCAGCAGCGCGTCGGCGATGCGCCGGCGGCTCGCGGCCGGCAGGTCCGTCATGCGCTCGGGGTCGTCCTCGAGGCGCTCGAACCACTGCACGGCCAGCTGGCGGGCGCGGAACGGCTTCTCCCCCAGCTCGGCCAGCGCCGGGCCGCGCTCGGCCGGCTCCAGGTCGCTGAAGTGGCGCGGCGGCTTGCCCCGGCGGGGGGCGGACATCACCAGCGCGCCGGGGCCGGCGGGGGCCAGGGGCAGCGGGCGGCGCTCGGCGCCGCGGGTGAAGTCCTCGCTGAAGTCCAGGGGGGCGTCCGCCGCGGCGGCGGGGGCGGGGGTAGTGGGCATGGTGCTCCCATGGTAAGGCGCGCGAGCGGCCCCGCCCCGCCGCCGGGCGGGGTCAGGGGCCGATCAGGGCGAGCAGCAGCAGGTGCACCACGGGCGCGGTGGGCAGCAGGGAGTCCAGGCGGTCCATGACGCCGCCGTGGCCGGGCAGCAGGTCCCCCATGTCCTTGATGCCCAGGTCGCGCTTGAGCATGGACTCCGACAGGTCGCCCAGGACCGCCACCGCGACGGTGACCAGCCCCAGCAGCAGCCCGCCCCACCAGGGACCGCCCAGCAGCAGCGGCAGGCACACCGCCCCCAGCGCGGCGCCGGTGGCCAGCGAGCCCGCGGTGCCCTCCCAGGACTTCTTCGGGCTCACGGAGGGGGCCATGGGGTGCCTGCCCCACAGCACCCCCGTGGCGTAGCCGCCGATGTCGCTGGCCACGGCCAGCACCACGAACAGCAGCACCCGCCGCGGCCCGTCGGTGGCGGCGAGCATGAGCACCGCGAAGGAGGCCAGCAGCGGGCCGTAGGAGACGACGAAGACGCCGCCGGCCACGTCGCGCACCGCCGGCACGCCCACGGGGGTGCCGTGGTCGCCGCCGGTGGCGAGCAGGCGCCACACCAGGACGGCGAAGACCGTCAGGGCGTAGGCGACGAGCAGCGTCTCGGGACCGCCGAGGTAGGCGCCGGGCAGCATCGCCAGCGTGCCGACCGCGGGCGGGACGACCGGCACGCGCAGGTGCTGGGCGCGGAAGGCGCGCGAGACCTCCACCGTGCCCCACAGCACGGCGGCGCAGGCCAGGACCACGAAGGCCTCCGGCCGCACGAACAGGCTCAGCAGCAGCACCGCGCCGAGCGCGAGGCCCACGCCGACGGCGGCGGGCAGGTCGCGCCCGGCGCGGCGGGTGCGCGCCGGGCCGGTGGTGGGTGCGGTGGCGTTCACACCGCCAGCAGTTCCGCTTCCTTGTTCTTCAGCAGGTCGTCGACGGCCTCGACGTACTTCTTCGTCGTGGCCTCGAGGTCCTTCTCGGCGCGCGCGACCTCGTCCTCGCCGGCCTCGCCGTCCTTGACGATGCGGTCCAGCTCCTCCTTGGCGCGGCGGCGCACGTTGCGCAGCGAGACGCGCGCGTCCTCGGCCTTGGTGCGGGCGAGCTTGATGTAGTCCTTGCGCCGCTCCTCGGTCAGCTGCGGCAGGGACACGCGGATGACCTGGCCGTCGTTGCCCGGGTTGACCCCGAGGTCGGAGTTGCGCAGGGCCTTCTCGATCTCTCCCATGGCGCTGCGGTCGAACGGCGTGATGAGCACCGAGCGCGCCTCGGGGATCTGGAAGGAGGCCAGCTGCTGCAGCGGGGTCGGGGCGCCGTAGTAGTCCACGAGGATCTTGTGGAACATCGCGGCGTTGGCCCGGCCGGTGCGGATGGCGCCGAAGTCCTCCTTGGCGACGTCGATCGCCTTGCTCATCTTCTCCTCGGCCTCGAGGAGGGTGTCGTCGATCACGGTGGTCCCTTCGTCCTGCTCCGGCGCGTCGGGGCGGCCGCGGTGAGCGGCGGGCCCTCTCCCGGGCCCGGCGCGGCTCAGCCGGCGGTCACCTGCGTGCCGATCCTCTCACCTCGCAGCGCGCGCGCCACGCCCTGGCCCTCCATGCCGAAGACGACCATGGGCAGGCCGTTGTCCATGCACAGGCTGAAGGCGGTCGTGTCGACCACCCGCAGGCCCCGGCGCAGCGCCTCCGCGTAGCTGATGGTGTCGATCTTGACGGCGTCCGGGTCGCGGCGCGGGTCGCCGGTGTAGACGCCGTCGACGCCGTTCTTGGCCATGAGCACGGCGTCGGCGCGCACCTCCAGGGCGCGCTGGGCGGCGACGGTGTCGGTGGAGAAGTACGGCATGCCGGCGCCAGCGCCGAAGATGACCACGCGGTTCTTCTCCATGTGGCGGATGGCGCGGCGCGGGATGTACGGCTCGGCGACCTGGCCCATGGTGATGGCGGTCTGCACGCGGGTGTCCACGCCGGCCTGCTCCAGGAAGTCCTGCAGGGCGAGGGCGTTCATCACCGTGCCGAGCATGCCCATGTAGTCGGCGCGGCTGCGCTCCATGCCGCGCTGGGACAGCTCCGCACCGCGGAAGAAGTTGCCGCCGCCGACGACGATGGCGACCTGCACGCCGAGCTTGACGCCGGCGGCGATCTCGCGGGCCACCTGGGCGATGACGTCGGGGTCCACCCCGACGGAGCCGTTGCCGAAGAACTCCCCCGACAGCTTCAGCAGCACGCGGCGGTAGGCGGGGGCGGCCTCGACCGTGCCGGCCTCCAGGTCGACGGTCAGGCTCGGCTCGGTGGTGTCGGGCACGCGGTTCTCCTCTTCGGCGGGGCGGGGGTCCTCGGGCAGTGTGCCGCACCGGGGCGCGCGGGGTCTCCGGTGCGGGCGCGCCGCTCGTCCGGACGGGGTGCCAGGTGCCCCGGACGCGCGGACGGGGCGGGCGGACCGAGGTCCACCCGCCCCGTGGCGGTGCCTGGCGTCAGGCGCCGGCGCGGAAGCGCGCGAAGGCGGTGACGTGCACCCCGGCCCCGGCCAGCAGCTTGCTGATGGTCGTCTTGGGGTCCTTGGCGAACGGCTGCTCCAGCAGGACGTTGTCCTTGAAGAAGCTGTTCACCCGGCCCTCGACGATCTTGGCCATGGCGGCCTCGGGCTTGTTCTCCTCGCGGGCGGTCTCCTCGGCGATGCGGCGCTCGCTCTCGACCGTCTCGGCGGGCACGTCCTCGCGGGTGAGGTACGTCGGGCTCATCGCCGCGGCGTGCATCGCCACGTCCTTGCCGACCTCGTCGTTCGCCGCGTCCAGGGCGACGAGCACGCCGATGGTCGGCGGCAGGTCCGTCGCGGTGCGGTGCAGGTACGACGAGACGTGGGCGCCCTCCAGGCGGGCGACGCGCGGGACGAGGATCTTCTCGCCCATGGTGGCGTTGGCCTCGTCGAGCAGCTGCTGCACGGTGCGGCCGTCGAGCTCGGAGGCCAGCAGCGACTCGGCGTCGCTCGCGCCGACGGCCACGGCCTGGTCGAGGATCTGCCGCGACAGGGCGACGAAGCCCTCGCTCTTGGCGACGAAGTCGGTCTCGCAGTTGAGCTGCACCATCACGCCGAGGCCACCCTCGGTGTGCACGGCCACCAGTCCGTTGGAGGCGTCGCGGTCGGCGCGCTTGGCCACGCCCTTCTGCCCCTTGATGCGCAGCAGCTCGATGGCCTTCTCGACGTCTCCGCCGGACTCCACGAGCGCGTTCTTGCAGTCGAGCATGCCCGCGCCGGTCTTCTCGCGCAGCGCCTTGACGTCAGCGGCGGTGTACGCAGCCATCGGTCCCTCTCCTCCTGGGGTGTCGGACGAAATCGGGGTGGGTGGTCCGGGCGCAGCGACGCCCCGGGCCGCTGGCGGCCCGGGGCGTGCGCGCTCAGGCCTGGGTGGAGGCGCCGACCGTCTGCGAGGGGGCCTCGGCCTCGGTGGGCTCGTCGCCCGAGAGCGCCACGGCCTCGGCGTCCTGGCCGGTGGCGGCGGCCGCCGCGGCGGCCTCGGGGCGGTCCGAGCCCTCGCCGGTGGCGATGCTCTCGGAGCCGCCGGACTGCAGGTTCTCGCTGCCGGCGAGCAGGTCCTGCTCCCAGGCGGCCAGCGGCTCGGCGTCGGCGGACGGGCCGCCACCGTGGCGCACCTGCAGGCCCTCGGCCACGGCGTCGGCGATGACGCGGGTCAGCAGCGTGACCGAGCGGATCGCGTCGTCGTTGCCGGGGATGCGGTAGTCCACGTCGTCCGGGTCGCAGTTGGAGTCCAGGATCGCCACGACCGGGATGCCGAGCTTCTTCGCCTCGTCGACGGCGAGGTGCTCCTTGTTGGTGTCCACGATCCACACGGCGGAGGGGACCTTCGCCATGTCGCGGATGCCGCCGAGGGTCTTGTCCAGCTTCTCCTTCTCCCGGCGCAGGACCAGGAGCTCCTTCTTCGTCAGGCCGGAGCCGGCCACGTCGTCGAAGTCGACCTCCTCGAGCTCGCGCAGGCGCGCGATGCGCTTGGAGACGGTGGAGAAGTTGGTCAGCATGCCGCCGAGCCAGCGCTGGTTGACGAACGGCATGCCCACGCGGCGGGCCTGCTCGGCGATGGGCTCCTGCGCCTGCTTCTTCGTGCCGATGAAGAGGATCGAGCCGCCGTGGGCGACGGTCTCCTTGACGAAGTCGTAGGCGCGGTCGATGAAGGACAGCGACTGCTGCAGGTCGATGATGTAGATGCCGTTGCGCTCCGTGAACAGGAAGCGCTTCATCTTCGGGTTCCAGCGACGGGTCTGGTGGCCGAAGTGCACACCGGACTCGAGCAGCTGGCGCATCGTCACGACGGCCATGGGTGGTCCTCCTCGTGCCGGCCCCGGTGGGGGGCCGATCGGTTCTCCGCGCCGGACCGGCCGGTCCGGCGCGCCTGGCCCCCGGCAGCGCACCCCGACCGCCGGGAGACGGCGGACCGGGAGGGGTGGCTCCGCGCGACGCGGCGTGCGGGGGCGCGGTGTCACGGTGAGCGCACCGGCCCACGGGCCGGACGCGCACGACGTGCCCCCGTAGTCTACGGGTCGTGAGCACCAGTCTCGACCGCGGTCGCGTCGTGGAGCGGATGCGCGGCTTCGGGCCCACCGTCTTCGCCGAGATGACGGCGCTGGCGCAGCGCACCGGGGCGGTGAACCTGGGCCAGGGCTTCCCGGACACCGACGGCCCGGCCTCGCTGCTGGCCGACGCCGCCGAGGCGATCCGCACCGGGCACAACCAGTACCCGCCCGGCGCGGGCGTGCCCGCGCTGCTGGAGGCCGTCGCCCGGCACCAGCGGCGCTGCTACGGCCTGGAGCTGGACCCCGCCTCGCAGGTGCTGGTCACCGCCGGCGCCACCGAGGGCGTCGCCGCGGCCGTGCTCGCGCTGGCCGGGCCCGGCGACGAGGTCGTCGTGCTCGAGCCGGCCTACGACTCCTACGCGGCGGTGGTCGCGCTGTCCGGCGCCCGGCAGCGCTCGGCGGCGCTGCGCCCGGCCGCCGACGGCTCCGGCCGCTTCGCCCTGGACGGGGCGGCGCTGCGCGCGGCGTTCTCCCCGCGCACCCGCGTCGTGCTGCTCAACTCCCCGCACAACCCCACCGGCACCGTGCTGACCGTCGAGGAGCTGCAGCTCGTGGCGGACCTGGCGCTCGAGCACGACGCCGTGGTCGTCACCGACGAGGTCTACGAGCACCTCGTCTTCGACGGCGCCCGGCACGTGCCGATCGCCACCCTGCCGGGCATGGCCGAGCGCACCCTGACGATCTCCTCGGCCGGCAAGACGTTCTCGGTGACCGGCTGGAAGATCGGCTGGGTCACCGGCCCCGCCGAGCTGGTCTCCGCCGCGCGCACCGTCAAGCAGTTCCTCACCTACAGCGGCGGCGCGCCCTTCCAGCCGGCCGTGGCGCGCGCCCTCGACCTCGGCGACGACTTCCACCGCGAGCTGGCCGCGGACCTGCAGCGCCGCCGCGACCTGCTGCGCGAGGGGCTGTCCGCGGCGGGCTTCGCCACCGGCACCCCCGAGGGCACCTACTTCGTCGTGGCCGACCCGCGTCCGCTGGGCTTCGAGGACGGCACCGAGCTGTGCCGGGCGCTGCCGCAGCTGGCCGGCGTCGTGGGCGTGCCGGTGTCGGCGTTCTGCACCCCGGACGGGCCCGCGGCCGCCGCGGCGCGCCCGCTGGTGCGCTTCACCTTCTGCAAGTCCGACGCCGTGCTGCACGAGGCGTGCGAGCGGCTGCGGGCCCTGCGGCCGCGGTGAGCGGTCCGCACGACGGGCTGCGCCCGCTGCTGGAGGCCGAGCGGGCCGGGGCCCGCGCCCGCGCCGCCGCCCTGGAGCGCGAGCTCGCCAGCGCCCTCGAGGTCGCCGCCGAGGGCACCGCCGACGACGAGCACGACCCCGAGGGCGCGACGACGGCGTTCGAGCGGGCTCAGGTCGCCGCCGTCCTCGAGCAGGTGCGCGAGCGGGTGGCGCAGCTCTGCGACGCCCTGCGGCGCCTCGACGAGCCCGGCTTCGGGCGCTGCGAGCGCTGCGGGCGCCCGATCGCCGCCGAGCGCCTGGCCGCCCGGCCGTGGGCCACCACGTGCCTCGCCTGCGCCGCGGCGGGCCCGCGGGGCCCGGCGGGGCAGCGGCCGGCGCGCCGCTGAGGGACCGCCGGGCCGTCGCCGGCGCGGCCGGTCGCCGCAGCGGCCGGTCGCCGCAGCGGTCAGTCGCCGCCCCCTCCCCCGCCGTCGCCACCGCCACCGCCCCCGGCGTCGCCCCCGCCCCCGTCGCCGTAGCCGTCGCCGCCGTCGGCGGGCACGAGGTCTGCACCGCCGGGGCCGTCGCCGCGCCGGGCGCGGTGGGCGTCGCGGGTGGCCCGCACCACCTCGGCGACGCGGGGGGCCAGCAGCAGGTGCAGGTCGTTGAGGTGGGCGGCCAGCTCGGCGCGGGCCGCGCGCTGCACCGGCGGCGGCGCCAGGGAGCTCGCGACGCCCGAGACCGCGCACAGCAGCGCGAGGACCGCGTCGCGCGGCGCCGGGCGCGCGCCGGGCCGCAGCGCGGCGAGGACGGCGTCGCGCTCGCGGGCGGCGCTCGCCCCGTCGACGGCGCGCAGGCCCCTGCGGGTGAACAGCCGCAGCACGCGGTGCTCGCACGGCTCCACCACCCCGGCCGCGAGCAGCGGGCCGGTCACCTCGGCGAACGCGGTGGCGGCACGCAGCTCGAGCAGCCGCTGGTGCGCCACGGCGGCGGGCGGGCCCCCGGGGCGGCCGGTGGACGGCGGCGGCACCCGGCCCTGCGCGGCCTCCTCGCACAGCAGCGCACCGGCGAGCACGAGGTCGACGGGGCCGCGGGTGCGGTAGCGGGCCCGCTCGCCGAGGGCCACGAGCAGCACCCGCGCCGGCAGGGCCCCCGGGTCCGCGACCGGCCGCGCGGCGTCGGCACCACCGGCGCCACCGGCGACAGGGGCCTCGTCCCGGGGTACCGCCCAGGGGGCCGCGCGGATCTCGGGACCGGGCTCGGGACCGGGCTCGGACGCGGCGGCGGGCACGCTCCGAGCGTAGGCCGGGACGGCGCGCGGCGTCGGGGCAGGCGCCGGGTGCGGGCGCCGGGTGCGGACGCCGGGGTGCGGGCGCCGCCGTGCCCACAGGCCGGGGGGCGGGGGCGCCGTCCACCGGCGGGCGCCGTCGCGGTGCGGGCCGCGCCCGCGGGCGGGCACCGTCGGCACGTGCCCCCCGGACCCCCGCCCGTCGCCGTCCCCGTCGTGGCCCTGGCCGCCGCGGGCGTCGCGGCCCTGGCCGCCGCGGGCCCGTCGGCCCCCGCCACCACCGCCCCGGCGAGGCCCGTCGCGGTGGCCGCCGCCGCGGCCGCCGTCGGGGCACCGGCCGCGGCGTGGTCGTGGCCGCTGCACCCGCACCCGGCGCTGCTGCGCGGCTACGACGAGGTGGAGCGCTACGCGCCCGGCCACCGCGGCGTGGACCTGGCCGCGAGCGCCGGGCAGGCGGTGCTGGCTCCGGCGGCGGGTGTCGTGGTCTTCGCCGGCCCGGTCGCCGGGCGCGGGGTCGTGGTCCTCGAGCACGCCGGGGGCCTGCGCTCGACGCTCGAGCCGGTCGTGGCGGGGCGGCCGGCCGGGGCGCGGGTGGCCGCCGGCGAGGTAGTCGCGGCGGTGGCCGACGGCGGGCACTGCGGTCGGCGGGCCTGCCTGCACCTGGGGGCGCGCCGCGGCGAGGACTACGTCGACCCGCTGGCGCTGCTGGGCGCGGCGGAGCCGCCGGTGCTGCTGCCGCCGGGCGGGGCGCGGTGAACGGCCCCGGCCCGGCGGCCCGGCGGCCCAGGCCTCAGCGCACGTCGCTGAGCTTGCCGCGCAGCTGCAGGACGGCCTTGGTGTGCATCTGGCAGATGCGCGACTCGGTCACCCCGAGCACCCGGCCGATCTCGGCCAGGGTCAGGCCCTCGTAGTAGTAGAGCGTGACGACGATCTTCTCCCGCTCGGGCAGCTGGTTGATCGCCCTGGCCAGCAGGAACTTCGTCTCCTCGCCCTCGAAGGCCGCGACGGGGTCCTCGGCGCGGGTGTCCTCCAGGGTGTCGACGAGGGAGAGCTTGTCGCCCTTCTCCCCCGAGACGCTCAGCAGCTCGTCCAGCGCCACGACGTTGACGTAGGAGACCTGGCTGAAGATGTGGTGCAGGTCCGAGAGCGGGATGCCCATGCGCTCGGCGACCTCGGCCTCGGTGGGGGTGCGGTGCAGCTCGCCCTCGAGGGCGGCGTAGGTGCGCTCGACCTCGCGCGCCTTGCTGCGCACCGAGCGGGGGATCCAGTCGATGGCCCGCAGCTCGTCGATGATGGCGCCGCGGATGCGGGAGATGGCGTACGTCTCGAACTTGATGGCGCGCTCGATGTCGAACTTCTCGATGGCGTCGATGAGGCCGAAGATGCCGTAGGAGACGAGGTCGGCCTGCTCGATGTTGGGCGGCAGGCCCACCCCGACGCGGCCGGCGACGTACTTCACAAGCGGCGAGTAGTGCATGATCAGCTTCTCGCGCAGCAGCGGGTCGGCGCCCGCCTTGAACTCCTCCCACATGGCGCGCAGGCGCGCCTCGGCCTCCTCCTGCTCGGGGGTGGCCGGGCCCTTGCGGCTGGTGAAGCGGGCGTTGGCCTGCGGGCGGCCGGCCGGGCGGACCTCCTCGCGGACCTCCTCGGTGCTCACCGTCCCCGGCGCCGCGTCGTCGGTGACCACCTGCACGCCGCCCTGCGACGGCGCGGTCGCCGCGCGCTCGCGCCCCGATGGTGCGTCCACCGCATCCTCCCCCCGGTGCGTCAGGCCCGCGGGTGGGCCTGACGGTGCGATCTCCGCAACCGCTCCACGGAGACGTGCGTGTAGATCTGCGTCGTCGTCAGCGTAGCGTGACCGAGCAACTCCTGAACGCTACGGAGGTCGGCTCCCCCGTCGAGCATGTGCGTGGCCGCCGCGTGCCGCAGGCCGTGCGGGGAGGTTGCCGGGGCCCCGGGCACCCGCGCGGCCAGCCGCGCCACCGCCTCGCGCACCTGCCGCTGGTCCGCGCGCGCCCCGCGCCGGCCCAGCAGCAGCGCCCGCCCCGAGCGCTGCCCGGCCAGCAGCGGGCGGCCCAGCGCCAGCCAGCGCTCCAGCGCGTCCTGGGCCGGCAGGCCGTAGGGCACCACGCGCTCGCGCCCGCCCTTGCCCAGCACCCGCACCGTGCGCTGGCCGGGGTCGACGTCGTCGAGGTCGAGCCCGACCACCTCCGCCACGCGGCAGCCGGTGGCGTAGAGCAGCTCCACCGCCGCCGCGTCGCGCAGCCGCAACGGGTCCGGGCCCGGCTCGCCCCCCGCGCCCGGCCCCGGGGCGGGCGGCGCCGCGTCCGCGGAGGCGGTCGCGAGCAGCTGCTCGACCTGCCCGGCGCTGAGCACGTGCGGCAGCGGCGAGGAGCGCCGCGGGGCGCGCAGGCGCAGCCCGGCGTCGGTGGCGGCGCGCCCGGTGCGCGCCGCCCACGCCGTGAAGGTGCGCGCGGCCGCGGCCCGCCGGGCCAGCGTCGAGCGGGCCCGCTGCCCGGCCGCGCCGGCCAGCCAGGCGCGCAGGTCCGGCAGGGAGAGCAGGTCCAGGTCCACGCGCCCGTCGGCGTCCGCCGGCACGGCGGTGGTCAGCAGGTCGCGCACGTCGGAGCGGTAGGCGCGCACCGTGTGCGGCGAGCGGTTGCGCTCGGCGGCCAGGTGCTCGGCGAAGTCGTCGAGCAGCGCTTCCAGCGGCTGCGCGGGCGGGCGGGTCACCGCCGCACCGTCCCCCGCCCGCACCGCCCCGGGCAAGCGCGCCACGCCCGCGCGCCGCGGCCCGCGCACCCGGGTCGGCGCCGCCCGGCGTGCCAGGATGACCAGCGCCCGCCGGCGGCGCCCCCGGGTGCCGGGCGGGCCCGGTGCACGCGCACGTGCCCGGACGGTCGGCACGGACGAGGGGCGGGGCAGTGGCGCAGCGGACGACGGTGGTCCTCACGGACGACGTGGACGGCGGCGAGGCGAGCGAGACGGTGCGCTTCGGGCTGGAGGGCACCCAGTACGAGATCGACCTCAGCAGCGAGAACGCCGAGAAGCTGCGGCGGGCGCTGAGCCCCTACGTCGAGCACGGGCGCCGCGTGGGCGGGCGGCGCGGCTCCCCGTCCCCCTCGGGCTCGTCGTCGAGCTCGTCCGGCTCCTCCTCGTCCGGCTCGTCCGGCTCGCGCGCACCCTCCGACGGCGACGGGGTCGACGGTGCCGCGGTGCGCGCCTGGGCGCGCGAGAACGGCATCGAGGTCAGCGACCGCGGCCGCATCAAGTCCGAGGTCGTCGAGCAGTACAAGCAGGCCGTCGGCTGACGGCGCGGGGGCGGGCCCGGTGCCCGCCCCCGCCCCGGGTGCGTCGCGCGTCTCAGTCGCCCTTGACGTTGACGACCTGGCGCAGCACGTGCCGCACCTCGACGAGGTCGGCCGCGTCGGCCAGGACCCGGTCGACGTCCTTGTACGCCGCCGGGATCTCGTCGAGGAACGCGTCGGTGTCGCGGTACTCGATGCCGCGCATCGCCTCGCGCAGCTGCTCGCGGGTGAAGCGCTTGCGCGCGGCGGTGCGGCTGTGCGCGCGCCCGGCGCCGTGCGGCGAGGAGCGCAGCGAACGCGCGTCCCCCCTGCCGGTGACGACGTAGCTCGCCGTGCCCATCGACCCGGGGATCAGCCCCGGCCGGCCCTCGGCCGCGTCGATGGCGCCCTTGCGCGAGAGCCACACCGTGCGCCCGTAGTGCTCCTCGCGGACCGTGTAGTTGTGGTGGCAGTCGACGCGCTCCTGCTCGCGCACCGGCTCGTCGAGGAACTCGCCCAGCCGCGCGGCCACCCGGTCGACCATCTCCCGCCGGTTGAGCAGCGCGAAGCGCTGCGCCCAGCGCAGGTCCGCGACGTACGCGTCGAACTCCGCGGTGCCCTCGACCAGCCACGCGAGGTCGCGGTCGGGCAGCTCGACGCCCTCGCGCCGGCAGCGCTCCTGGGCGACGGCGATGTGGTGCGTGGCCAGCCTGTTGCCCGGCCCGCGCGAGCCGGAGTGCAGGAACAGCCACACGCGCTGCTGCTCGTCCAGGCTCACCTCGATGAAGTGGTTGCCCGAGCCGAGCGAGCCCAGGGCCGTGCGCCAGCGCGGCACCAGCGACTCGCGGAACGCCGCGCGCTCGGGCTCGGTGCCCTCCAGCTCGGCCACGCGCGGCGCCGCCGTGGCGCTCACCTGCCGGTTGGCCGCGCCCGCGGACAGCGGCACGCTGCGCTCGATCGCGACGCGCAGCACCGACAGGTCGCGCCCGCGCAGGTCCGCGGCGCCGAACTGCGTGCGCACCGCGGTCATCCCGCAGCCGATGTCGACGCCCACCGCCGCCGGGACCAGCGCCCGGTCGGTGGGGATCACCGAGCCGACGGTGGCGCCCTTGCCCAGGTGCGCGTCGGGCACGAGGGCGATGTGCGGGTGGATGAACGGCATGCCGGAGGCGGTCAGCGCCTGCCGGCGCGTGGCCTCGTCCAGGATCGACGCCCAGCTCAGGAGCTTCTCGCCCAGCCGCTCCACGTCCCGCTCCTCCCGCCGCGCCCACCGGCGCGGTGCCCGGCACGGCCCCGACGGCCGCGCACCGGCCGCCCACGCCAGGCGCCGCGCCGCCGGGCGCCCACCGGGTTTCCCCCGCACCCGGCCCGGCCACCGCCCGCAGCAGCCCCCCACCGCCGCGGCTGCCACCACGCCGCGGCTGCCACCACCGCCACCCGGGCGGGCGCGCGGGGCTGCTCCGAGCGGTGGACGCGGCGCGTGGGCCCCTCAACCGGCGCGCGGCGCCGGCCGATCCGTCCCTGACACGGCCGAGCAGCGCGCCGTCACGGATCAGGAGTGAAGAGCGATGAGCACGTCGACCCTCCCGGCGGCGCCGGCAGCGCCGCAGCTGCGGCTGCCGCGCGGCAACCTGCTGGCCCCCGAGGCCTTCGCCCGGCGCCACCGGATGCTGCGCCACGTGCTGCTGGCGCACGTGCCCGTCCTGGCGCTGCTGGGCCTGCGCGGCGGGTACGGCGCGCTCACCGTGGCGCTGGAGTGCGGCGTGCTGGTGCTCGTGCACGTGCTCTCGCGCCCGACGTCGCAGCTGCGCTGGCGGCGCTGGCAGGCGCTGGCCGTCACGGCCGGCTTCTCGTGGGCGTCGGTGGTGCTCGTGCACTTCACCGGCGGGACCATCGAGGCCCACTTCCACTTCTTCATCATGCTGGGCTTCGTCGCGCTCTACCAGGACTGGCTGCCCTTCGCCTGGTACGTGGGCTTCACGGTGCTCTCGCACGGCCTGGGCAGCGCCCTGGTGCCCTCGCTGATCTTCACCCACCACGCCGGCCAGGAGCACCCGTGGGTGTGGTCGGGCGTGCACGGCGCCGGGGTGGCCCTGCTGGCCGTGGGCCTGGTCGTGTACTGGTCGCACACCGAGGCCGAGCAGCGCCGCGCCACCGCGCTGGCCGTCGAGCTGGCCGACCGCGAGCTGGAGCAGGCGCAGAAGGACCTGCTCGCCCGTCAGCAGCAGAGCCGCCTGCTGCTGAACCTGGCCCGCCGCAACCAGGGCATCATCGAGCGCCAGCTGGACTCCATCGAGTCCCTGCAGTCCGACGAGCTCGAGCCGCGCAAGCTGGAGGAGCTGTACTCCCTGGACCACATGGCCACCCGCATGCGCCGCAACGCCGAGTCGCTGCTGGTGCTCTCCGGGGCCGAGCAGCCGCGCACCTGGGCGCGCCCGGTGGGCCTGTCGGACGTGCTGCGCGCCGCCGCCACCGAGGTGGAGGACTACCAGCGCGTGGAGGTCTCCGTGCCCGACCACCTGCTGGTGGACGGCCGCGCCGCCTCCGACGTCTCGCACCTGTTCGCCGAGCTCGTCGAGAACGCCGTGACCTTCTCCCCGCCGAACCGGCCCGTGACCGTCTCGGCCGCGCCCACCGTCGCCGGCGACGTGCTCGTCAGCGTGCGCGACCACGGCGTCGGGCTGGCCGAGGGCCAGCAGGCCGAGGTGGCCCACCTGCTCGCCGGCACCGGCGAGGAGAGCACCCTGGCCGGTCGCCTGGGCCTGGTCGTCGTCGGGCGCCTGGCCGCCCGCCACGGCCTGCGCGTGGAGGTCGGCTCCGCCCCCGGCGGCGGCTGCCTGGCGCAGGTGACCGTCCCGGCGGCCCTGATCTCCGCCGAGGAGCCCGCCGAGCCCGTGGTGCCGGCCAGCCGCCGCCCCGCCGAGGCCCCGGTCGCCGCCCCGGCCCCGGTCGCCGCCCCGGCCCCGGTCGCCACCGCGCCCACCGCCGCGCCCGCCACCGCCGCGCCCGCCACCGCCGCGCCCGCCACCGCCGCGCCCGCCACCGCCGCGCCCGCCACCGCCGCGCCCGCCACCGTGGCCAGCGCCGGCGGGCGGCCCTCGCTGCCGCGACGCGGCGCGGACGCCCTGCCCCAGCACGACGCGCCGCTGAACCTCTGGGACGACCCGGAGGACGACCTGTGAGCACCGAGGCCGCCCCGGTCGCGAGCGCCGCGACCGACGACGCCGACCTCGACTGGCTGCTGCAGGGCTTCAAGAGGCGCGTGCCCGGCGTGCTGCACGCCATCGCCGTGACCGCGGACGGCTTCCACCTGGCCTCCACCGCGGGGCTGGGCGAGGCGGCCCGCCGGCAGCTGTGCGCCATGACGTGCGGGCTCTCCAGCCTCATGGGGACTCTGGCCGCGCAGCTGGAGCGGGGCCGGTGCCGGCAGCTGCTCGTGGAGACCGAGCGCGGCACCCTCGTGGTCGCCGCCATCAGCGACGGCTCCGCTCTGGCGGTGCTGGCCGGCCGGCGCGCCGACCTCGGCCACGTCGGCTACGAGGTGGAGATGCTGGTCACCCGGGTCGGGCAGGTCCTCACCCCCGCGCTGCGCGAGCGCCTGACCCACGGAGCGGTCCGGTGAGCGGCCCGCGCATGGTGCGCCCGTTCGCGCTCGTGCGCGGTCGCACCACGACCGCGGTGCCGCTGGCGCTGGAGTCGCTGGTCAGCAGCGCCCCCGGCGGCATCGGCACCACCCGCGAGCTGCGCGACCTGGTGCGGCTGTGCCGCACCACCCGCTCCGTGGCGGAGGTCTCGGCGCTGATGTCCCTGCCGCTGGCGGTGGCCAAGGTCCTCGTCTCCGACGCCCGCGACGCGCGGCTGGTGGACCTGACCTCCCCCGCCGACGCGTCCTCCGAGTCCTACCTGGAAGAGGTCCTCGATGCCTTCCGCGCCTTCTGACGCCGGCACCGCCGTGGTCGGCGCACCCGGCGCCCCCGCGCCCGCCGCCCCCGCCGCCGGGCTGGTGCCCGTCAAGGTCGTCGTCGCCGGTGGCTTCGGCGTCGGCAAGACGACCCTGGTCGGCACCGTCTCCGACATCGCCCCGCTGCGCACCGAGGCGGCGATGACCGCCCTCTCGCACGGCGTGGACGACACCCGCCACGTCGCCTCCAAGACCACGACGACCGTCGCGCTGGACTTCGGCCGCACGCAGCTGAACGAGCGGCTCGTGCTGTACATCTTCGGCACCCCCGGCCAGGACCGCTTCTGGTTCATGTGGGACGACCTCGTCGAGGGGGCCGTCGGCGCGATCGTGCTCGTCGACACGCGCCGGCTGGAGGACTCCTTCGGCCCCATCGCGTACTTCGAGAAGGCCGGCCTGCCCTTCGTGGTGGCCGTCAACCGCTTCGACGGCGCGCACGACTACCCCGAGCACGAGCTGCGCGAGGCGCTGGCCATCGGCGTGGACGTCCCGCTGCTGAGCGGCGACGCCCGGGACCGCGCGTCGGCCAAGACGGTGCTGGTGGCGCTGGCCCAGCACGCGCTGCACCGCCGCCGGGCCCGGGTGCGCGCGTGAGGCCGCGCCGGCGGGCGCGCCGGCGCCCGCCGGCGTTCGCGCTGGTGGCGGTGCCGGTGCTGCTGCTGCTGGCCGGCTCGGTGCTGGTGCGCACCCCGGCCGGCACGGTGCAGGACGCGGTGGTCACCGCCGCCGGCGCGTCCGTGTGCGCCCGGACCGCCGGCGCGGTGCAGCCGGTGTGCTTCGACGCGCGCCACGTCGAGCACCTCGGGCTCGGCGGGGTGCGCGTGGGCGACTGCCTGCGCACCACCCGCACCGGCACCGCCCTGGTGGCCGAGGCGTTCACCCGCGCGGTGCCGGCCGACGGCTGCCGGGCGGCCTGAGCGCCGCGGAGCCCAGGCGCCAGCCGGTGCCCTCGCGCACCGCCGTGCCGGCCAGCTCCAGGCGCCCCAGGACGGCGTGCACCACGGCCACCTCCAGGCCGGTGTCGCCCGCCAGGCGCTCGGTGCCCGCCGCGCCGCGCCGCGGCAGGGACTCGGCCACGCGCAGCTCGTGCGGGTCCAGGCCGTCGAAGGGCCGCACCTCCACCGCCGGCGCCGGCACCGGGGCGGCCGCTCCCAGCGGGGCGAGCAGCTCGGCGGCCTCCGCGGCGCACGTGACGCACACCGCCCCGCGCTCGCGCAGCAGCCGGTGGCAGCCGGCCGAGGCGGCGGAGGTGACCGGCCCGGGCACCGCGCCCACCGGCCGCAGCAGCCGCTCGGCGCGGTCCGCGGTCGACAGCGCCCCCGAGCGCCAGGCGGCCTCGACGACCACGGTGCCCGCGGTGAGCGCGGCGATGAGGCGGTTGCGCTCCAGGAAGCGCCAGCGCGTGGGCGCCGACCCGCACGGCACCTCGCTGACCAGCGCACCCTCGCGGGCCACGCGCGCCAGCAGGGCGGAGTTGGCGGCCGGGTAGGGCCGGTCCACCCCGCCGGCGAGCACCGCGACCGTGGTGCCGCCCACCGCCAGGGCGGCGCGGTGCGCGGCGGCGTCGACGCCGTGGGCGCCGCCGCTGACCACCCCGACGCCCCGCTCGGCCAGGCCCCCGGCGATCTCGGAGGTGACGTGCTCGCCGTAGGCGCTGGCCGCCCGCGAGCCCACCACGGCCGCCGCGCGGTGCACCGCGCGCGCCAGGTGCGCCGGCCCGCGCACCCACAGCGCCAGCGGTGCGCCCTGCGGGCGCTCGGTGCCGGCGGGGCGGTCCAGGTCGTGCAGGCCCTCGGGCCACTCCTCGTCGCCGGGCACCACCAGCCGCCCGCCCACCGCGCGCGCCCGCGCCAGGTCGGCGGCCGGGTCGGTCTCCTCCAGGCGCGTGCGCCAGCGCTGCGGGCCGCGACCGGTGACGACGGCCTCCAGCGCCAGCGCCGCCCCCACCTCGGCCACCAGCGCCGCCGCGGCCGCGTCGCCCGGCTCGGCCAGCCGGCTCCACGCCGCGCGGGCCAGGCGCTCGTCGTCCAGCGCGGGGCGCAGGGCCGGCGGCACGTGGCGCACGGGCGCCCCGCCGGCGCCGACCCCGGTGGCGCTGCCCGCACCCGGGGCGCTCACGCGGCGACCCCCGCCAGGCCGCCGGGCACCCCGCGCAGCGCCAGCGCGCGCCCGACGTCGTCGCGGCCGGGGGCCGCCGCGCCGCGCAGGTCGGCGACGGTCCACGCCACGCGCAGCACGCGGTCCACCCCGCGCAGGGTCAGCGCACCGCGCTCCAGGGCGCGCTCGAGGTCGGCGGTCGCCGCCGCCGGCAGGCGCAGCGGCCCGCGCAGCAGCGGCCCGCGCAGCTCGCCGTTGCTGCGCGCCCCGTGCGCGGCCAGGCGCCGGGCGGCCAGCTCGCGCGCCGCGCGCACCCGCGCGGCGACGGCGGCGCTGCCCTCGCCGGCGGCCCCCTCGGCGACCTCGGCGCGGGTGACGGCCGGCACGTCCACGCGCACGTCGACGCGGTCGAGCAGGGGCCCGGACAGCTTCGCGGCGTAGCGGCGCCGGGCGGCCGGGCTGCAGGTGCACTCCAGCGCGCGCCCCACCGCCCGCCCGCACGGGCAGGGGTTGGCGGCCAGCACGAGCTGGAAGCGGGCCGGGTAGCGGGCCGCGCCGCGGGCGCGGTGCAGCACCAGCTCGCCGTGCTCGAGCGGCTGGCGCAGCGCCTCCAGCACGCGCGCCTCGAACTCGGGCGCCTCGTCGAGGAAGAGCACTCCGCGGTGGGCGCGCGAGGCCGCCCCCGGGCGCGGCACCCCGGTGCCGCCGCCGACGACGGAGGCCACGGAGGCGGTGTGGTGGGGGTCCTCGTAGGGCGGGCGCGTCAGCAGCGCCGACGCCGAGCGCGAGCGCAGCGCGCCGGCCAGCGAGTGCACGGCCGTCACCTCCAGCGCCGAGCGCTCGTCGAGGTCGGGCAGCAGCCCGGGCAGGCGCGCGGCCAGCATCGTCTTGCCGGCGCCGGGCGGGCCGCTGAGCAGCAGGTGGTGCCCGCCTGCGGCAGCCACCTCCAGCGCGAAGCGGGCCTCGGCCTGGCCCACGACGTCGGCGAGGTCGGGCGCGGGGCCGGCGGGCGCGGTCGGCGGCGCGGGCGGCGGGCCGGGCGGCTCGGGCAGCTGCGGGGGCGCCTCGCCGCGGTAGTCGGCCACGAGCTCGGCCAGCCAGCGCACCCCGCGCACCCGCACCCCGGGCACCAGCGCGGCCTCCTCGGCCGCCGCGGCGGGCACCACGACGGAGCGCACGCCGGCGCGGGCGGCGGCCAGGACGGCCGGCAGCACGCCGTCGACGGCGCGCACGCTGCCGTCCAGGCCCAGCTCGCCCAGGTGCAGCACGCCGTCGGAGACCTCCGGCGGCAGCACGCCCGCGGCGGTCAGCGCGGCGACGGCCACGGCGAGGTCGAAGCCGGAGCCGGACTTCGGCAGCGTCGCCGGGGAGAGGTTGACCGTCAGGCGCTGCTGCGGCAGCGGGCAGCCGGAGTTGGCCGTGGCCGCGCGCACCCGGTCGCGGGCCTCGTGCAGGGAGGCGTCGGGCAGGCCGACGAGCACGAACGCGGGCAGGCCCGGGGACAGGTCGGCCTCGACGCTGACCAGGTGCCCGTCCAGGCCCACCAGGCCCACCGCCAGGCAGCGCGCCAGCGCCATCAGGACACCCCGCGCAGGTGCTCGACGCGCGCCGCACCGCGCGCGGGCAGCGTGACCGCGACCACGTCCAGGCGCACCGCGCCGGCGCGCTGGCCGGGGTGCGCGCGCAGCCACTCCGCGGCCAGGCGCCGCAGCCGGGCCAGCTTCGCGGGCGTGACCGCCTCCAGGGCGGTGCCCGCGCGGGTGCTGCGCCGCGTCTTCACCTCGCACACGACGAGCTCGTCGCCGTCGCGCGCCACGATGTCGATCTCCCCGGCGCGGCAGCGCCAGTTGGTCTCCACCACCGTCATGCCGGCCTCGCCCAGCCGGCGGGCCGCCAGCCTCTCGCCGTAGCGGCCGACCCCGTCCTCCGCGCGCACGCGCACCACCTCCGGCACGCACCCTCGCCGCGCGCGCCGGCGCGGGCGGCGCCGTCCACAGCCGGCGGCGGCCCGGCGCGGCGGGCGCGGGCCTGTGGGGACCGCGGCGGGGGGTCAGCGGTCGCGCAGCTGCGGGGTGTCGGGGACCTCGATGTCGCGCTTCTGCAGCTCCTCGACGTTGACGTCCTTGAACGTCACCACGCGCACGTCGCGCACGAAGCGCGCCGGGCGGTACACGTCCCACACCCACGCGTCGTGCAGGGTCAGCTCGAAGTACGTCTCGCCGTCGCCGGTGCGCACCTGCAGGTCCACGGAGTTCGCCAGGTAGAAGCGCCGCTCCGTCTCGACCACGTACGAGAAGAGCGACACCACGTCGCGGTACTCCCGGTAGAGCTGCAGCTCCATCTCGGTCTCGTAGTTCTCGAGGTCCTCGGCGCTCACGGCACCATCATGCCCCCCGCGCCCGGCGGCCGGGGCGCAGGCGCGGCCGCCGCCGGCAGCCGCCAGCTGCGCCGGTGCTGCGCGCTGGGGCCCCGCTCGGCCAGGGCCGCCAGGTGCCCGGGAGCGCCGTAGCCCTTGTTGGCCGCCCAGCCGTAGCCGGGGTGCTCGGCGTCCAGGCGCTCCATGAGCGCGTCGCGGGCGGTCTTGGCCAGCACGCTGGCGCCGGCCACGGCCGCGCACGTCAGGTCGGCCTTGACGCGGGTGGTCACCGCCGGGGCCGGGCTGGGCAGCGGCTCCTCCCCCAGCCCGGGCAGGGCCGCCCCGCGCGGGTCGCCGAGCCAGTCGTGGGCGCCGTCGAGCACGACCGCCGAGGGCGCGACGAGCAGCTGCGCCAGCGCCCGGCGCCCGGCCAGGCGCAGGGCGGCGGTCACGCCCAGCGCGTCGACCTCGTCCGGCCCGGCGTGCCCGACGGCCCAGCCCGCGGCCCAGCGCCGCAGCGGCCCGACGAGCTGCTCGCGGGCGGCCGGCGTCAGCAGCTTGGAGTCGCGCAGCCCCGCCGGGGCGGTGGGGGTGCCGGCGTCCACGCACAGCACGCCCACGCTGACCGGCCCGGCCAGCGCGCCGCGGCCGACCTCGTCGACACCGGCGACCAGCGCGTGCCCGCCGCGCAGCAGCGAGCGCTCCAGCCGCAGCGTCGGCGCCGCGGCCGGGCTCACCCGACCCCCGAGCGGCCCGGAACGGCGGCGAAGGCGTCGGGCGTGCCCAGCCAGGCGGCGTGCGGCAGCGGCCAGACCACCGCGTGGGCGCGGCCGACGACGTGGTCCAGGGGCACGAAGCCGTCGTAGCGCTTGCCGCGGTTGTAGCGGGAGTCCGCGGACTCGGCGCGGTTGTCGCCCATGACCCACAACCGGTCGGCGGGCACCTCGACGTCGAACTCGTCCAGGCTCGGGTCGGAGCCGGGGAAGAGGTAGGCGCGCTCGTCCACGGGGGTGCCGTTGACGGTCAGGCGGCCGTCCTCGTCGCAGCAGACGACGCGGTCGCCGGGCAGCCCGACGACCCGCTTGATGAGGTGCTCGTCGGAGTCCTCCGGCAGCAGCCCCACGAAGGTGAGGACCTCCGCGGCCACCGCCCCCAGGGCGCTGCGCTGCGGCTCCGGCTGCGGCTCCAGCCAGCCGCCGGGGTCGGCGAAGACGACCACGTCGCCGCGGTGCAGGCTGAACGGCCCCGGGGTCAGCTTGCTGACCACCACCCGGTCGCCGATGTCCAGGGTGCGCTCCATGGACTGCGAGGGGATGTAGAAGGCCTGCAGCAGGAACGTCTTGACCACCAGGGAGACCACCAGGGCCACCGCGACGACCAGGACGGTCTCGCGCGCGGCCGCCAGCAGCCCGCCGCCGCGCGGGCGCGCCGGCGGGTGCGCGGCACCGGGGCGCTGCGGGTCCTGCTCGTGCGCGTGCTGCTCGCGCGCCTCGTGCCCTGCGCTCACTCGTCCGCCTCCCGCTCCACGGTGCCCAGCTCGGTCGGCGGCCAGCTGATCGCCACCACGCGTCCCACGACGTCCTCCACGGCGACCGTGCCGCCCCCGGGCGAGCCCAGGAACGAGCGCGAGTCGACCGAGTCGCCGCGGTGGTCGCCCATCACCCACAGCCGCCCGGGCGGCACCTCCACGTCGAAGCGCACCGCGCTGGGCGCCTCCCCCGGCGGCAGGTACGGCTCGTCCAGCGGCTCGCCGTCGACGAGCAGGCGCCCGTCGGCGTCGCAGCAGGTGATCCGCTCGCCCGGCAGGCCCACCACGCGCTTGACGAAGTCGCTCTCGCCGGGGTGGAAGCCCAGCGCCGAGCCGACGGCGGCCCCGGCGCGGGCCAGGCCCGTGGCCGGCTCCGGCGGGGCGGGCGCGAAGGTGCCGGTGCCGTCGAAGACGACGACGTCGCCGCGGCGCACCTCCTGCGCGCCGACGCGCCACACGAGCACGCGCTCGCCCGCCTCGAGCGTGGGCGCCATCGAGGCGGAGGGGATGGAGAAGGTCTGCACCACGAAGCTGCGCAGCAGCAGCGCCGCCAGCAGCGCCACGGCGAGGACCGCGACCGCGCGGGTGCCGCGCGGGGCCGCGCGCTCGCGCGGCGGAGCCGTCGTCGGCTGGGTGGTCGTCACGGGGCTCCTGGCTGCGTCGGGCGCTGCGGCGGGCGCTGCGGGTGCGCGGCGAGCGGACCCGGCGCTGCCCCGATGGTAGTGCCCGCCCCCGCGAGCGGGCCGCCCGCGCGCGGCGGGCGCGGGTGCGGGTCCCGTGCGCGCGCGGCGCAGGAGACGGGGAGCCGAGAAGACGCGGGGACCGGGAGCGCGGGCCCGGGGACGACGACGGGCCGGGCCCCCGAGGGGACCCGGCCCGTGCTGGTGCGTCGGTCAGCCGCGCGGCGACGTGGAGTCGCGGCGCTCCTTGATCTTGGCGGCCTTGCCGCGCAGGTCGCGCAGGTAGTACAGCTTGGCGCGCTTGACGTCACCGCGGGTGACGACCTCGATCTTGTCGATGACCGGGGTGTGCAGCGGGAAGGTCCGCTCCACGCCCACGCCGAAGCTCACCTTGCGGACGGTGAAGCTCTCGCGCACGCCGCCGCCGGTGCGGCGGATGACGACGCCCTGGAAGACCTGGACGCGCGAGCGGTTGCCCTCGACGACCTTGACGTGGACCTTCAGGGTGTCGCCGGCGCGAAACTCCGGGACGTCGCTGCGCAGGCTGGCGGCGTCGACGTTGTCGAGCAGGTGCATGGTCTCGCTCTTCTCCCCCGCCGGCGCCACAGGTCCCCGGCTCGGGCATCGGTCCCGCGGCGGTGCCTCCCGGGCGGGTGGGCCCCCTGTGGCGGGCGCACCCCCGCTGCCCGCAGGGGCAGCGGTCACCGGCCGTCGCGGCTCTTGGTGGGTCAGCCGATCAGTGTGCCACAGCACCCGGTGCCGGGCCGAACCCGCTCGCGCCGTCCGGGGCGAAGCCCTCCTCGGCGAGCACGCGCAGGTCGGCGGCGGTGCAGCGCGCCGGATCCAGGTGCGCCAGCAGGTCCGGGCGGCGGCGCGCGGTGCGCCGCAGCGCCTGCTCGCGCCGCCAGCGGGCCACCGCGCCGTGGTCGCCGCCGGCGAGGACCGCCGGCACGTCCAGGCCGCGCCAGCTGGCGGGCTTGGTGTAGGCCGGGTGCTCCAGCAGGCCGTCGTGCTCGGCGGCGTGGCTCTCCTCGGTCAGGCTGGCGGCGTTGCCGACCACGCCGGGCAGCAGGCGCGCGACGGCCTCCACGACCACCAGCACCGCCACCTCCCCGCCGTTGAGGACGTAGTCGCCCAGGGAGACCTCGCGCACGCGCACGCCGCGGGCGCGGTAGTGCTCCACCACCCGCGCGTCGATGCCCTCGTAGCGCCCGCAGGCGAAGACCAGCCAGGGCTCGGCGGACAGCTCCACGGCCGCAGCCTGGGAGAAGACCTCGCCCACCGGGCTGGGCACGAGCAGCACCGGCCCGCGCCCGTCGTCGCCGGCCGGGGGGGCGGCCAGGACGGCGTCGAGGGCCTCGCCCCACGGCTCGGGCTTCATCAGCAGCCCGGCGCCGCCGCCGTAGGGGGTGTCGTCGACCGTGCGGTGCCGGTCGTGGGCGTGCTCGCGCAGGTCGTGCACCCGCACGTCCAGCAGCCCCTGCGCGCGCGCCCTGCCGATGAGCGAGAGGGACAGCGGCGCGAGGTACTCGCCGAAGATGGAGACGACGTCGACGCGCACGCTCAGCGCCCCCCCGGCCCGTCGCCGTCCCCGTCGCCGTCGCCGTCGCCGTCGCCGGGCAGCTCGGCGAACAGCCCGCCGGGCGGGTCCAGCACGACGCGCCCGCCGGGCACGTCCACCACCGGCACCAGGCGCTCGACGAACGGCACGAGCACCTCGCGCCCGTCGGTGCCGGTGACCACGAGCAGGTCCTGCGCGGTGCCGGTGAGCAGGTCGGCGACCGTGCCCAGCGCGGTGCCGGCGGTGCTCACCGCGGCCAGGCCGCGCAGCTGGTGCGGGTACCAGGCGTCGTCCTCGGCGGTGGCCGCCTCGTCGACGTCGACGAGCAGCAGGGTGTCGCGCAGGGCCTCCACGGCGTCGCGGTCCTGCACGCCCTCGAAGGCGACGAGCAGCGTGCCGGTGTGCCAGCGGGCGGAGGCCACGGTCAGCGGCCCGCGCGCGGGCGGGTCGGTGCGCAGCACGGCGCCGGGGCCGAAGCGCTCCCCGGGCGCGTCGGTGCGCAGCTCGACGGTCACCTCGCCGCGCACGCCGTGCGGGCGGCCGATGCGGGCGACGACGTACTCCACGGCGCTCTCCAGGACGGGGGTGCGAGGGGCGGGACGCAGCGAGCGCCGGGGTCGCGGTGCGACCCCGGCGCTCACCGGTGGTGCGGGGTGGTGCGGGGGTGGTGCCGGGTGGTGCCGGGTGGTGCCGGGTCAGCCGCGGTCGACGTCGACGAGGTCGACGCGGACCTGCCGGCCCGGGGCCAGGGCGCCGACGACGGTGCGCAGTGCCTTGGCCGTGCGGCCGGAGCGGCCGATGACCCGGCCCAGGTCGTCCGGGTGCACGCGGACCTCGAGCAGGGAGCCGCGGCGCGACGCCTTGGACGTCACGCGCACGTCGTCCGGGTGCCCGACGATGCCGCGCACGAGGTGCTCGAGGGCGTCCGCGAGCACCGGCTCAGGACTCCGTGGAGGCGGGCTGCTCGGCGGTGGCGGAGGCCGCGGCCGGGGTGGTCGCCTGCTTGGTCGTGGTGGACGGCTGCTGGTAGCGGCCCTCCTGACCCTTGGTGCCCTTGAACTTCTGCCAGTCGCCGGTCACCTTCAGCAGCGCGGCGACCTGCTCGGTCGGCTGCGCGCCCACGCCGAGCCAGTACTGCGCCCGGTCGGACTTGATCTCGATGGTCGAGGGGTGCGTCATCGGGTTGTAGACGCCGATCTCCTCGATGGCGCGGCCGTCGCGCTTGGAGCGCGAGTCGGCGACGATGACGCGGTACTGCGGCGAGCGCATCTTGCCCAGCCGCTTGAGACGGATCTTGACAGCCACGTGCGGGAGTCTCCGGTTCTGTTCAGGGTGAGCGCTCACCGCCCGGTGTGGGGACGCCGGCAGGTGGGGCTCGAGGACGCGAGCGCCCCGGGTGAGAGGGTCCCTGGGTGCTCGGGTGCACCGGACATTGTGCCAGAGGTCGCCCGCCCCGCTCGACCGCGCCCGCGGGCGGCGCCGGCGCCCGCGCCGCTCAGCCGAGCGCGGAGCCGGCCACCGCGCGCCCGCGCAGCACCACCGCCCGCGGCCGGCGCAGCGCGCCGAGGTCGGCGCGGGGGTCGCCGCCCAGGACGAGCAGGTCCGCGCTGGCCCCCTCCTCCAGCGCCGGGTGCCCCAGCCAGCGCCGCGCCGCCCAGGTCGCCGCGTCCAGGGCCGCGGTGCGCGGCAGGCCGGCGGCGGCCAGCGCGTGCAGCTCGTCGACGACCAGCCCGTGCGGCAGGACGCTGCCGGCGTCGGTGCCGGCGAAGAGCGGCGCACCGGCCTCGTGCAGCGCGACGACGGTGGCGTGCCGGCGCGCGTGCAGCGCCCTGACGTGCGCCGCGTACGCCGGGAACCTCACCTCCCCGCGCGCGGCGATGGAGGGGAAGGTGGCGGTGTTGACGAGGGTGGGCACCACGGCCACCCCGCGCGCGGCGACCGCCTCCACCGCCGCCCCGCGCAGGCCCGTGCCGTGCTCGATCCCGTCCACGCCGGCGGCCAGCAGGTCCTCCACGCCCTCCTCGCCGAACTGGTGCACGGTCACGCGCGCACCGAGCGCGTGGGCGGCCTCGACGCCGGCGCGCAGCACGTCCGCGGGCCAGCACGGCGCCAGGTCCCCGCGGGCGCGGTCGATCCAGTCGCCGACGAGCTTGACCCAGCCGTCGCCGCGACGGGCCTCGGCCCGCACGTACGCCACGAGGTCCTCCGGCTCGACCTCGTGGGCCAGCCCGCGCAGGTAGCGCTTCGTGCGGGCGATGTGCCGCCCGGCGCGCACCAGGCGCGGCAGGTCCTCGCGCTCGTCCACCCAGCGCGTCTCCGAGGCCGAGCCGGCGTCGCGCAGCAGCAGCGCGCCGGCGTCGCGGTCGGTCAGGGCCTGCGCCTCGGTCGTGGCGTCGTCCACCCGCCCGGTGGGCCCGACGCCGACGTGGCAGTGGGCGTCGACCAGGCCGGGCAGCACCCAGCCGGGCACCTCGGTGGTGCTCGCGCCGGCGGGGCGGGTGAACGTCAGCCGCCCGCCGTGCACCCACGCCTGCCCGCGCACCTCGTGCGGGCCGGTGAGCACCGGCCCGCTCAGGTGCAGCACCTGCGGGCCCGCCACGACCCTGCCCGCCACGCCCGACCCGCCGGCCACGAGCTCGACCCGGGGTGCGCTCAGCGGCCGCCGAGGAACTTCTCGAAGCCCTGCGGCAGGTTCAGCTGCGAGGGGTCGAACTCGGCCGGCGGCTGGGGCGCGCCGAAGGCGGAGCCGGCGTCCGCGCCGCCGCCGCTCAGCGCGCGCGAGGACGCCGCGCGCTCCTGCTCGGCGCGCTTGGCGGGGTTGCCCGACCTGCCCTTGCGGCCCTTGGCCGCGGCCACACGCGCCTTCTGCTTCTTCGAGGCGGCGCCCGCCGTGCCGGGCATGCCGGGGATGCCCGGCAGGCCCCCGCCGAGGCCCTTGCGCATCTGGCGCATCATCTTCTGCGCCTGCCCGAAGCGCTCGAGCATGTCGTTGACCGCGGAGGCGCTCTGCCCGCACCCGGCGGCGATGCGCGCGCGGCGCGAGCCGTTGATGATGCGCGGCTGGCGGCGCTCCAGCGGGGTCATCGAGCGCACCATCGCCTCGATGCGGTCGAACTCGCGCTCGTCGAAGGCGTCGAGCTGGTCGCGCACCTGGGCCATGCCCGGCAGCATCCCGAGCATCTTCTTGATCGAGCCCATGTTGCGCACGGCGTTGAGCTGCTGGAGGAAGTCGTCGAGGGTGAAGTCCTCGTCGGCGGCGAACTTCGCCGCCATGGACTGCGCCTGCTCGGCGTCGAACGCCTTCTCGGCCTGCTCGATGAGGGTGAGCACGTCGCCCATGTCGAGGATGCGCGAGGCCATGCGGTCGGGGTGGAACAGCTCGAAGTCGTCGAGCTTCTCCCCGGTGGAGGCGAACACCACCGGCCGGCCGGTGACCTGGCGCACCGACAGGGCCGCACCGCCGCGCGCGTCGCCGTCGAGCTTGGTGAGCACCACGCCGTCGAAGCCGACGCCGTCGCGGAAGGCCTCGGCGGTGGCCACCGCGTCCTGGCCGATCATGGCGTCGAGGACGAAGAGGACCTCGTCGGGCGTGACGGCGGCGCGGATGTCGATCGCCTGCTGCATCATCTCGGCGTCCACGCCGGTGCGCCCGGCGGTGTCGACGACGACGACGTCGAAGTGGTGGTGGCGGGCGTGCTCGAGGCCGGCGCGCGCCACGGCCACGGGGTCGCCCACGCCGTTGCCCGGCTCGGGGGCGAAGACGTCCACCCCGGCGCGCTCACCGGTGATCTGCAGCTGGTTGACCGCGTTGGGGCGCTGCAGGTCGCAGGCCACCAGCAGCGGGCGGTGCCCCTCGCGCTTGAGGTACCGGCCGAGCTTGCCGGCCAGGGTGGTCTTGCCGGCGCCCTGCAGGCCGGCCAGCATGATCACGGTGGGCGGGTTCTTGGCGAAGCTCAGCCGGCGGGTCTCCCCGCCCAGGATCGCCACGAGCTCCTCGTTGACGATCTTGACGACCTGCTGGGCGGGGTTGAGCGCCTGGTTGATCTCGGCGCCGGTGGCCCGCTCGCGCACGCGCCCGGTGAACTCCCGCACGACGGGCAGCGCGACGTCGGCGTCGAGCAGGGCGCGGCGGATCTCGCGGACCGTCGCGTCGACGTCGGCCTCGGAGAGCCGCCCCTTGCCGCGCAGGGACTTGAACGTCGCGGTGAGGCGGTCGGAGAGCGTGGCGAACACGGCCCCAGCCTACGTGAGGCGCGCGCCGGGCGGTCCCGCCGCCGGGCCCGGTGGCGGCACCGGTCGAGGGCCCGGTGGCGGGCCCGGCGCGGGACGGCGCCTCAGCCCGGCAGCTCCGCCGCGTCGGAGAGCGCGCGCACCGCGATCGCCACGCGCGGGGGCGCCAGCAGCGCCCCGTCCGGCTCGGCGAGGTAGAGGGTGTCCACGGCCTGCGCGGCGTAGGTGGCCACGTGCGCCGAGCGGATGTCCAGCCCCTCCACGGCCAGCGCACGGCCCAGCGCGTGCAGCAGGCCGGGGCGGTCGGCGCAGCGCACCTCCAGCACCGTGGCCCGCTCGGAGGCGCCGGGCAGGATGACCACCCGCGGGTGCGCCACCAGCGCGCGCGCGCCGCCCGCCGGGCGCGGGGTGCGCGCGTCGCGCGCGGCCAGGCGCTCGAGCACGGCGGTGTCGCCGGACACGATGCGCTCCAGGCCCAGGCGCAGCAGCTCCGCCGAGGGCACGTCCCCGCTGGGCGACTCCACCCACCAGGAGTCCACCGCCACCCCGCCCACGGTGCGCACCAGCGCCGAGCGCACCAGCAGCCGGTGCCCGGCCAGCAGGCCCGCCAGGTCGGCGAACAGCCCGGTGCGGTCGCGCGCGACGACCCGCACGACGACGAAGCCGTCGACCTCGCGCACGTCGACGCGGGTGGGCCCGCCGGCGGCGACGGCGGCGGCCAGCGCCTCCTCCTCGGCGTCGAAGCCGCCCACGGCCGGCACCGGCTCGCCCGCCAGGCTGGCGCGCGCGCGGGCGACGAGGTCGTCGACCAGCCGGGCGCGCCAGGGCGACCAGGCCGCCGGCCCGGCCGCGCGCGCGTCGGCCTCCGTCAGGGCGCGCAGCAGGTCCAGCACGTCGGCGCGCCCGTCCACCGCGGCCACCAGCGCCTGCACGGTGCGCGGGTCGTCGGGGTCGCGGCGGGTGGCCAGGTCCACCAGCGTCAGGTGCTCGGCGACCAGCCGCTCCACCACGGCCGCGTCGGCCGGCTCCAGCCCGGCGCGCTCGCACACCCGCCGCGCCAGCGGGGCGCCGGTGCGCGAGTGGTCCCGCGCCCCGGGCACCTTGCCGATGTCGTGCAGCAGCGAGGCCAGCAGCAGCAGGTCCGGGCGCGGCACGTCGCGCACGAACGCGCGCGCGGCCACCGCGGTCTCCACGAGGTGGCGGTCCACCGTCCAGCGGTGCACGGCGTTGCGCTGGGGGCGGTTGCGCACGCCCGCCCACTCCGGCACCCAGCGCTCCACCAGGCCCACCAGGTCCAGCTGCTCCCACACCGGCACCTGCGCCGGGCCGGCGGCCAGCAGCTCCAGCAGCGCCTCGCGGGCCGTCGGCGGCCACGGCTCGGGCAGCGGCGGGCAGGCGCTCACCAGGTGCTCCAGGGTCACCGGGGACAGCGGCAGCCCCGCGCGCACGGCGGTGGCCGCCGCGCGCAGCGGCAGCACGGGGTCCTCGGCCGGGGTCGTGCCGGCGCCCAGGACGACCTCGCCGTCGTGCTCGACGAGGCCGTGGCCCAGCGAGCGCAGCAGCGGGCGGCGGCCGGCGGCGCGGAAGCGGCGCGCGGGCACCGACTGGCGCGCGCGGCGCACGGTGGTGTCCACGGCGGCGGAGACGGTGCGCGCGGCCTGGGCCACGGCGGCCAGCAGCAGGTCGGCGTCGGCGTAGCCGCACACGGCGGCGACCGCGTCCTGCTCGCTCAGCAGCAGGCGCTCGCCGGGGCGGCCGGTGGAGGCGTGCAGCCCGTCGCGCACGTCGAGCAGCACCTCGTGGGCGGCGTCGACGGGGCCGTGCGGGCGGTCGGTGAGCCAGCTGGCGGCCAGGGCGCGCAGGACCACGGCGTCGCGCAGGCCCCCGCGGGCCTCCTTCAGGTCCGGCTCGAGCAGGTAGGCCACCTCCCCGCAGCGCGCGGCGCGCTCGGCTAGGGAGTCCAGCACCTGCGGCAGGCGCCGCCGCGCGCCGGCGCGCCCCCCCCCCACCACCTCCCCCCCCCCCCGCCCCCCCCCCCCCCCCCCCCCCCCCACCCCCCCCCCCCCCACCCCCCCCCCCCCCCCCCCCCCCCCCCCCCCCCCCCCCCCCCCCCCCCCCCCCCCCCCCCCCCCCCCCCCCCCCCCCCCCCCCC